>NZ_LVHK01000041.1:0-135805 GCF_001631965.1 Prochlorococcus sp. MIT 1303 | reverse complement strand
CAAGGCCTGAAGCTTCAGGCCTTGGCGATGGAGCAGGAGTTGTTACCAATTATCTGACTGATTTCAGAGCGCTTCGGTGTGGTTCACGAGTAGGTGCTCAACCTCATTGAGGCCTTCGCTTGCAGCAGTGTGTGCGATCTCGAAGTTGCCCTGAGCCTCATCCATGAGTTGACTAGCTAAGCGATCGAGCAATTGCTCCTTTTGCTCTTTGAGCATCGTTAGCAATTCGTTTTCGATCAGCTTTTGAACGGCTGATGCCCTCAGGGTGTCTGAACCGGCTTCAGCAAAGGTTCCCTGAACCAGTTCTTGAATAAACAGTCGGTGGACTTCACTGCTGCGTAGGAAACTCTCGGTGGCGTTGATAATGCCGTCTACCAAAGCTTTGTCAGGCTCTGACTCCTGTTTGTCAAGCTTGAATTCCCAATCCAAATGGCGTCGCTGCCATCCTGCGGAATGGAGGCTAGGCATCACTGTCTGCGAGAAGGTATCCACCGAAATCTCGTAGATCCGTTCTGCCAGGCGTTCACACCATTCTCTCCCGTGTCCCTGGAGGTTGTTCTGCATTGTGGAGCGCTCCACAGCATGGCCTCCGTGATGGCTATGGCAAACACCATCCGGACATTCGATTGCAGTTAGGCCCATGGAGGGAGTTGGAGTTAACAATCCTTCTTAGCTATAAAGCCAGCTGAAAAACTCTTTTCTTCAGGAAAGCTCCCGGTGCCGGGAGGTCGACCCCGTAATCTCGCCTGGTTCAACCAGTCCTGTCTTTTGCCCAGACTCTTAATTCCGGTGGAATCGGCGATGGGAGAAACCCGTGTTGCGGCCTCGCCGGACACGGTGAAGAAGTTTCTTTCTCTGGGAAGCAAGGTTGCCATTGAGCGTGGCGCCGGCCTTGCCGCAGGTTTTGTTGATGGTGATTTCAACACCATTGGTGCGGAGCTGGTTGCTCCGGGAGATTCACAGGCCTGGAGCGAGGCCGATGTCGTCCTATGCGTTCAATCTCCTTCTGCTAGTGCTTTGGCAAGGATGCGATCTGGGGCCCTTGTTGTTGGTTTGTTGGCGCCTTATGCCAACAGTTCTTTAGCAGCGTCGCTGAAGACAGCAAAGCTCTCAGCGATGGCCCTAGAGCTGCTGCCGAGAATTAGCCGGGCACAGTCTGCGGATGCCCTTTCCTCTCAGGCCAATATTGCTGGCTACAAGGCGGTGCTGTTGGCTGCTGCTGCCCTTGATCGTTACTTTCCGATGTTGATGACGGCAGCTGGCACGGTGCAGCCAGCGCGGGTTGTGGTATTAGGTGCTGGTGTGGCTGGATTGCAGGCAGTTGCTACAGCAAAGCGGCTGGGTGCTGTGGTCTATGTCAGTGATGTCCGCTCTGCCGTGAAGGAGCAGGTGGAGTCACTTGGGGCACGCTTTATCGAACCTCCTGAAATTGATCAGAGGCCAGATGAGTCTGGTGGTTATGCCAAGCAGGCTTCTGAGGCTTTTTTGACGGCTCAGCGTGAGCAGCTCTCCAATCAGTTAGCGGAAGCCGATGTGGTGATCTGTACTGCTCAGGTGCCTGGTCGAAAAGCTCCACGATTAATCAGTGATCTCATGCTCGATCGCATGCGCCCAGGTGCTGTGGTGGTCGATCTTGCCGTTGAACAGGGTGGAAATTGTGCGAATACTCGTCCTGGTGAAACAGTCGATCGCAATGGCGTGAAGTTGATCGGTGCCTCCGATCTCCCTTGCAGTGTTCCCAATCACGCCAGTGCTCTTTACTCTCGCAATTTGGTCGCTCTGTTGGAGCCCGTTTTAAAGGACGGTCAGCTCACTCTGAACATTGAGGATGAGTTAATTGCCGGATGCCTGATCAGTCACAACGGTGTGATTCGCCATGACGATGTGTTCAACACGGGAGGGTCCAACTGATGTCGTTCTTGAGTGAGGCCCTTTGGGTGCTGCTGCTTGGCAGCTTGCTTGGCCTTGAATTGATCGGCAAGGTGCCTCCCACTTTGCATACGCCTTTGATGAGTGGTGCCAATGCGATCTCGGGTATCACGATGTTGGCCGCTCTCACCCTGATCATCAAGGCCGGTAACAACATCCCTCTGCTGGCGATGGGTGCTGTTGCTCTTGGTTTCGCCTTGTTCAACGTGATTGGCGGATTTCTCGTTACCGATCGGATGCTGGCCATGTTCAGCCGCAAGTCATCTCGCCGCAGGGACAACCACTGATGAATATTGCTGAGATCCTCAAGTTCGCGATTGATCTGGTCGCGGTTTTACTCCTTGCCCTTGGGATCAAGGGCCTTTCGAAGGTGCGCTCTGCTCGTGAGGCCAATCGCCTTGCCGCTGTTGCCATGGCACTTGCCGTGGTGGGCTTGATCGTGAACTATCTCGGCACCACCGGCATCGCTGCTGAAGCCTGGATTTGGATCATCTTCGGCACGGTGGTTGGTGGATGTCTCGGTGCGATAACAGCGCAGCGTGTGCCGATGACCTCCATGCCGGAGACCGTTGCTCTGTTTAACGGCTGCGGAGGCATGTCGTCGTTGTTGGTGGCTCTCGGTGTTGCAATCTTCCCGACAGCCGCTGGTGCTGGCGAAGCAGGCAGCGCAGTGGTTGAAGACATCTCGATTGTGGTGTCTGTTTTTGTTGGCTCGATCACCTTCTCAGGATCCATCGTGGCGATGGCAAAGCTGCAGGGCTGGCTGTCAACACCACCTTGGATGCAGAGCAGGGTTCGGCATGCAGTGAACATTGCACTTGCTGTGATGTCTTTAGTGGCTGCCATCGAACTTGGCCGCCATGGCGACAACGTCAGTGCGCTGTGGTTGCTGGTGATCGGGTCTGGTTTGTTGGGAATCGGCGTAACGCTACCGATTGGCGGCGCCGATATGCCAGTGGTGATCTCACTTTTGAACAGTTATTCAGGTGTTGCGGCGGCGGCGGCAGGTTTCGTTGTCGGTAGTCAGTTGCTGATTGTGGCTGGCGCCATGGTTGGAGCTGCTGGTCTGATCCTTACTCAGGTGATGTGCAACGGCATGAATCGCTCGTTGGTATCAGTGTTGTTTGGTGGAGCGTTAGGAGCAAGCGCTGCTTCTGGCGGCGGTGGCGAATATAAAAACATCACCAGTTGCAGCGCTGAGGAGTGTGCGCTCACCCTTGAGGCGGCAGAGCGGGTTGTCATCGTTCCCGGTTACGGCCTGGCTGTAGCACAGGCCCAGCACACGCTTAGGGAAGTCACCCGTGCTTTGGAGGCAGCTGGAATTGAGGTCACCTATGCCATCCATCCGGTTGCTGGACGGATGCCAGGCCATATGAACGTTCTCCTTGCAGAAGCCGATGTGCCTTATGAGCAGCTCAAGGAGATGGATGTGATTAATCCTGAGTTCCCAGCCACTGACGTGGTGCTGGTGCTAGGGGCGAACGACGTTGTGAATCCTCAGGCCAAGACCGATACAAGTTCACCTCTTTATGGCATGCCTGTGTTGGATGTGCAGGAAGCTCGAACGGTGTTCGTGGTGAAGCGGGGCATGAGTGCGGGCTACTCAGGGATTAAGAATGATCTGTTTGAACTTGCCAATACTTCCATGGTGTTTGGTGATGCCAAGAAGGTGTTGGGTGATCTTTTGGTTGAACTAAAGGAGCTCGGTGTTGGGAAGAAGGGGTGAACCCCATCCCGAGCTGCTGAAGCAGCTCGGGATGTCTTCTTTTAGACAGAGATTGCCTTGGCTGGGCGGTGATTTGCAGACCCTTAGGGACACCCTGAGACCGGTGCGCTTGCCAACTGATCGAGGCGAAGCGATTGAAATTGCAGTACCTGCTTTGCCGAGCGGTATGGCTGGTTCTGGTCAGTTGTTGGCTTTGTTTGATCGCCCTCAAGCGACCCTCCATGCGCGTGGCTTGGTTTTGCTGCTGCATGGATTGGGGGGCTCCAGTCGACGTGAAGGTCTACGACGCATGGCTTGCGCTCTTCAGACGGCTGGTTTTGCCGTGCTGCGCTTGAATTTGCGTGGTGCAGACCCTGGGCGGCATCTCTCAGCAGGGACCTATGCCGCTGAGTGCAACAGCGATCTTGGCCCGGTTTTGTTACGGGCCCGGCAGCTCTGTGATCAGCTTGGGAGTGAGGGTGTTGCTTCGAGAGGCGCAGTTCCTCTGCTTGGGGCAGGTATTTCCCTTGGGGGCACGATGCTTCTCAATGCCTGTCTTGAGCCAAGCCACGCGCGCGCGCCTGGCCAAGCGGTTTTGGATGGATTGGTTTGTACCAGTAGTCCCCTTGATCTAGCGGCTTGCAGTGCCTCAATCGAGCGACCCCGCAATAGGGTTTATCAGCGTTGGTTGCTGCAGCGATTGATTCGTCAAACCTTGGCGGATCCCTTCGGCGTGACTGTCCAGGAAAGGGAAGTGCTCAATGGGGAGAAGGGGCAGAGCCCGCCAGCAACGATCCGAGAGTTTGATGCTGCCATCACAGCACCGCGCTGGGGGTATGGCGATGTTGAGGCTTACTACGCTGGTGCCTCACCTTTGATCGCCTTGCTTGAGAACCCCAGCCGCCTGCCGCCGACACTGCTCCTCCAAGCGGTAGATGATCCCTGGGTGCCAGCAGAAGCCGCTCAACAGTTGGCAGCGAACATGTCTCCATCCAATGAGCAGCGAATTCAAGTGTTGTTGACAGCCCACGGCGGCCACAATGGTTTCCATGCAATTGGAGGCTGCTGGGGGGATCAGGTGGTGGCCCGTTGGCTGTCAAAGTTTGGAGCTTGACTAAAAACCCAGTAAAAACTCAGGGATGTCTCTGCTGCTGAGGGGTCCGGCGGATGATCCAGGCTTCGATTGGTTGGCCGCCAAGCACATGCTCTCTCACGATTGATTCGATTCGTTTTGGTGTCACACCGCCATACCAGATCCCGTCTGGCCAGATCAGCAGGATTGGTCCGTCGTTGCAGATGCGTAGACAGTCAACCTTGCTACGTAGAACCACACCTTCTGGCCGATCAATGTTTTCGAGATCAAGCTGTTTGATTAGTTTTTTGAGATTGGCCCAGCTAGCGTTTCCGACATCTGCACTGCAACAGGCCGCCTTGTTGGGTGTTGCGCAAAGCAGTAGGTGATGACTCACCTTGAAATTCATGCTGTCAGGGCTGGCAGTGGTAGGCGACGGGTGCCCCGTTTTACCTGCTCTTGTACGGCCTTGCGTGCCCATGCATCGACGGCAAGCACGTCATCAAGCTGGGGTTGTGTCTGCAGGTCGGGCTTGTGGCGTTCACAGGCAGCCTCGATCACTTCCGGGATGTCAAGAAAATGGATGCGCTCCTCAAGGAACTGGGCCACTGCTTCTTCATTGGCAGCATTGAGAACGGCTGGCATGGTTCCGCCGGCCCGTCCTGCGGCGTAGGCAAGTTCCATGCAGGGGTATTTTTTTGTATCAGGGGCGCGGAAGGTGAGTTCGCCTACTTCGGCGAGATTCAGGCGCCGCCAAGGTGTTTCGAGCCGCTCCGGCCAGCTCAGGCAGTAGAGGATAGGTAGTTTCATGTCTGGCCAGCCGAGCTGCGCCAGCACGGAGGAATCAGCCAGCTCGATCATCGAGTGGATGATGCTTTGAGGGTGGATCACGATCTCGATTTGGTCGTAGTCGATGCCAAAGAGGTAATGGGCTTCGATGACCTCTAGCCCTTTATTCATCAGGGTGGCTGAATCCACGGTGATTTTGCGTCCCATGCTCCAGTTGGGGTGGCTGGTTGCATCGGCAATGGTGGCTTTCTCGAGATCTTTTGCTGACCAGTCGCGGAAGGCACCCCCAGATGCTGTGAGCTGGATGTGGCGCAGCCCAGGGGTAGGAACTCCCGTGGAGAGGCGGGCGTTCTCAGCCCAGGGTGTTCCTTGCAGACACTGGAAAATGGCCGAGTGTTCGGAATCTGCTGGAAGCAGCCGACTGCCGCTGCGTTTCAACTCCGGCAGCACGACAGGTGCAGCAGCGATCAGGGTTTCTTTGTTGGCGAGGGCAAGATCTTTGCCGGCTTTGATTGCTGCCAGTGTTGGCAGTAGCCCAGCACAGCCGACGATGCCGCTGACCACGAGATCAGTGCTATCCCATGAGGCAGCCACATTGAGCCCTTCTGGGCCCGCTAACAACTGAGGTAAGTGAGGTGGTTGTTGCTCGCTAGGCAGTGCGTTGAGCTGCTGCTTCAGTTGTGGCAGCAGCGACGCGTCGGCGAGCGATACAACCTCGGGATGGTGTCGCTTGATCTGCTCCACGACAAGAGAGACGTTCGTGCCGGCAGTGAGTGCCACCACCCGGAAGCGCTCAGGGAATTCTTCGGCAATCTCGAGGGTTTGAGTACCGATCGAACCTGTGGAGCCCAGCACGCTGATGGCTTTCACACTGTTCCGGCAGTTGAAGCCAGTCTCCCACTAGATGGCCAGACCCTGGCAAGCTTGTCTTAACAAGGAGCCGCAGCGATGGCAGTTCGGGAACATTGGCGATCGGGTGTGGGCTTTGTGCTTGCCGCGGCAGGCAGTGCAGTGGGGCTGGGCAATCTCTGGGGCTTCGCCTATCGATCCTCGCAGGGGGGTGGGGCGGCGTTTCTGCTCCTCTATGTCGTAATTGTGTTGGTGGTCTGCCTGCCGGTGTTGGTGGCGGAGATGGTGCTGGGGCGTAGCACGGGCCAAAGCCCTTTGATGGCCCCTGTACAGGCGGCAGGATCTACTTGGCGTCCAATGGGCTGGCTGTTTGTGGTCGCATCCTGTGGAATCCTGGCCTTTTATGCCGTGCTGATGGGCTGGACGGCCCACACCCTGTTTCATGCCCTATTCGTTGGTCTGCCAGCGGATATGGCGGCGGCAGAATCGTTTTTTGCCTCGGTGAGTCGCGGCAATAGTGCTGTTCTGGGTCAGGGAATCAGCCTCGTGCTTACAGCTGCCGTTGTTGCTGCCGGCGTGCAGGGAGGCATTGAGCGTTTATCTCGTTGGGCTTTGCCCTTGCTGTTTTTGCTCCTGATTGGACTAGCGATCTGGGCGACCACATTGCCTGGAGCTGTCGGCGGATACCAGACGTTTCTGCTCAGTTGGGATCCGGCTCAGCTGGTGAACCCCACCACCATCCGTAACGCTTTTACCCAGGCCTTCTTCTCCATTGGCGCTGGCATTGGCTGCATCTTGGCCTATGCGGCCTATCTCGATCGCAGCAATCGATTGCCTCAAGAAGCGATTGCCGTGGTTGGCCTGGATACGGCGGTGGGCTTGCTTGCGGGCATGATCACGTTTCCTGTGGTGGTCAGCTTCGGTCTGCAGGAAACGATCAGCGCCTCCACCGTGGGCGCTCTGTTTCTGGCGATCCCCACAGGACTTGCCTCCCTTGGAGAAACTGGTCGCTTGGTGGCGGTGCTCTTCTTTTCTCTGGCCTATCTGGCGGCTATCACTTCATCGGTGTCCTTGCTGGAAGTTCCTGTGGCATCGCTGATGGATCGTTTGGGTTGCTCTCGTCGACGGGCGGCCTGGCTGATGGCGTTGCTGATTTTTGTGGTGGGTTTGCCGGCTGCGGTGTCGATCCCGGTGCTGGAGGTGATGGATTCGGTGTTTGGTGGTGTGCTTTTGATCCTTGGTGGATTTCTGCTGGCCCTGCTGCTGGGTTGGGTGGTGCCGAAACGGTTTCGCGACGATCTTCAGGAATCAGGTACATCCAGGCGACTGATCCGTTTGATGTTGTTTTTTCTGCGGTGGGTGTCACCACCTGTTGTGGCCTTTGGTTTGATCGTTAGCGTCGTCGATCTGCTGCAGACATGGACAGGGACCTAATCAAGCGTTCACGGTTGGGGCTCATGGACCCAGTTCTCTAAAGCAGAGGTGGGCATTGTCGATTTAGCTGAAGCGTTTGTATCCCTAGAGCTGGCGAAGCCGAAGTCGCGCATCGAACCGCTGATGGTTGAAAACCAGAACGTTCCGCGGTAGATGATTAGCTGCTGATCCAGTCTGTGAGGCCACCTGGCTTATCGATCAGTTCGATGCCTTGGGCGCGCAGCTCGTCGCGGATGCGATCGGCTGTGGCGAAATCACGAGCAGCTTTGGCCTCTTGGCGTGCGGCAATGGCGAGTTGAATATGGTTTTCATCAACCCTGTTGTTGTCATCGGGGGCTTGTTGCGCGGCTTTTTCTGCCTCAAGCCCGAGCACATTGGCTAGCTCCACTAGCAGTTGCCAACGTGGGAGCAAGTTCAGCTGCGCTGTTTCTTGAATTGCCTTTGTGTCACCACGCTCCAAGCGGTTCGCTAGGGCACGCAGGGGGCGGGCAAGATCGAATAGCACTGCGATGGCCCCTGAGCTGTTGAGGTCATCGTCCAGTGCATCGATGAAGTGTTGACGTATTTCGCTGCATTGCTCCAGAGTGGAGGAATGGGCGGGTTGAATGACTTCTTGTGGTAGGGGTTTGCATTCAGGCCAGTTCAGGGTCTCGGCATAGATGTTCCCGAGGCCAAGGGCTGCATTAAGACCTTTCCATCCGGTGGCTGCAGCGTTGATGGCATCGGCTGTGAAGTCGAGCGGTTTGCGATAATGGGCCTGCAGAATGAACAGGCGTAGTGTCATTGGGGAGACGCCGCTCTCTAGCAGGGCTCTGATCGTGGTGAAGTTACCGAGTGACTTGCTCATTTTCTGACCGCCGACATTCACCATGCCGTTGTGTAGCCAATAGCGAGCAAGCTGCTTGCCCGTAGCTGCCTCCGATTGAGCAATCTCGTTTTCGTGATGAGGGAAGATCAGGTCCGCTCCCCCCAGGTGTATGTCGATTGTTTCGCCCAATTCCTCGCGCACCATGGCTGAACACTCGATATGCCAGCCTGGGCGGCCAGCTCCCCAGGGTGAGGGAAAGCTTGGCTCTCCGGTTTTAGCTCCCTTCCATAGTGCGAAATCAAAGGAGTGTTGCTTGCGCGCCTCTTCGGCATCGGCCACACGACCATCGGCGTTTTGTTGCTGCTCATTGAGATCACGACCACTGAGCTTGCCGTAGCCGTGATGTTTCATCACGGCGAAGTAGACATCGCCATCGACAGAGTAGGCAGCCCCACTAGCTTCTAATTCACATATCAAGCTGCGTATCCCATCTAGGCATTGGGTGGCGCGGGGCATGCGATCGGGCCGCAGGATGCCCAGGGCATCCATGTCTTGATGGAAGGCTTCGATGTTTTGCTCGCTGATCTCCTGTATGGAGCATTCCTTTTCAGCGGCACGCTTGAGGATTTTGTCGTCGATATCAGTGAAGTTCTGCACGAAGGTGACTGTGTAACCACGCCAGATCAAATAGCGACGCAGCACATCCCAGGCGATGTAGCTGCGGGCATGGCCGAGATGGCAGAGGTCGTAGACCGTGACGCCGCAGCAGTAAATGCTGACGTGCCCGTCCTTGAGCGGAGTGAAGGGTTCCGTGCGGCGAGTGAGGGTGTTTGTGAGCCGCAGTGACACTGGCAGGGCTGGAGTTTGCTTTGAGGCTAGGGCCACGCGTTCTGAACCTGCGTTCGGCTCGGGCTGATGCTTAGCTCGCGTTGGGGTGAGGCAGCCTTAGTTCTTCTCGCCATTGCACAAGTGGCCGCTCCCAGCCTTCTTCAAGTTTGTGAGCAATAACTAAGTCAGCATCCAGTCCCATCTGGAAGCCTTGGCTTAGAGCCTGAAGCAGCGGGCCAAGCGGCTCATCGTCTTGCAGTGCGTTGAGCATGCCGCCAAAGATCAACATCACGGCCAGGGGTGAATGGTTCTGAGCAAGGTTGAACCCTTGCAGGCCAAGCTCACTGACCCCATCGATACCGAAGCCTGTTAGCACGTGAACGATGTCGTGCGTTTCCTTGAGGCGATGCACGATGAACTCCTTTGGGGAAGTCACAGGTGTTGGATCGATTAGGGCCAAAGGATCAATGTCTTGGCTGAGGAGTTGATCGGCGTAGCTGCGGCCAAGGCTTCCTTGCGGAAGCTTCTGCAGATCGTTGAGGTCTATCGGTTTTGGCCGCCAATCCTCCTTCACCATCTCCTGAAAGCGTGCATTCGCCATCAGGTGGCGTTCCATCTTCTCGGCCAGGGGGCTGTCTTGAAGACTGCCTGCAACTGCAAACACGCTGTCCAGGCCAGGATCTTTTAAAAAGTTGGCCAGACCGGCTACAAGTTTTAGGTTTTGCAGTCGTTTGCGCAGGTTGAGATTCATCAGCAGGATTGCCTTGTGGAGGGTTTTATTGAATCAGGGAATATGGCTAGTTCTTTTCAGGCATATCGGATGAGGATTATGGAAGAGTTGATTCTAACAAATCTATTCTTCGTTCAATTTAAGAATATCTAGTCAACTCTAAAACTATAGTCAACTCTAAAACTATTGCTGGGCTGCCTTGTTGGCTTGTAGTACCCAAGACTTTCTCTCTCAGGCTTGCGATTTTATTGTTTGGATGAACCATCAATTTAGATCCACAGATTTAGTAGATCCACAGATTTAGATCTCTTGCAAGGCTCACTTAGCGGGCCTTTTTATTGCTTAAACGCATGCTCTCAATCGATTGAAACAAGAGCTTGTTTGGCCTTGTTGATGGAGGTCAATTGCCGTCTAGTTTTTTGTCTGTTGAGGTTTTTATTTCGCGTCCATCCAGTTATCGCCAATGCCTGTTTCCACCACGAGTGGCACGCTCAGTTCAACAGCCTTTTCCATCGTGCTCACCACCAATTGCTGAACATCTTCAAGTGCGGTGGGGTCTACTTCTAACACCAGTTCGTCGTGCACCTGCAGCAGCAGGCGTGCCGGTAGATCTGCTGCCGTTAGCTGTTGTTGCAACTGCACCATCGCCACTTTGATGATGTCGGCACTGGAACCCTGGATCGGTGCATTGGCTGCCGCCCTGAGCTGTTGGGCTTCCATGCCAGCGCGGCGGGCTACGTCGAGATCAATGTCCATTGGATCTTTGCCCAGCAATCGGCCTAATCCGTTGCGATCGAAATTGAAGGGCCGCCGCCGCCCTAACAGGGTTTCTACATAGCCTTTGCTGAGTGCAAGCCGCTCTTGCAGTTCGAGGAAGGTAAACACTTTTGCGTAGCGCTGTTTGTAACGGCTAAGGAAGTCTTTGGCCTCTGCTTGGCTGACGCCGGTTGAACGTGAAAAGCGTTGGGCGCCCATGCCATAGATCACGCCGAAGTTGATTGTTTTGCCGAGTCGACGTTCATCAGAGCTGACTTCAGGTTTGTCCAGCAGCAGCCTTGCGGTGAGAGCGTGCACGTCATCGCCATTGCGGAAGGCCTCTTGCAAAACCTCCTCTCCAGAGAGGTGGGTGAGGATGCGCAATTCGATCTGTGAATAGTCCGCACTGAGCAGTTTCCAGTTCTCTTGGGGAAGAAAAGCCTTGCGGATTCGTCTGCTGAATTCGGTGCGGATGGGGATGTTTTGCAGGTTGGGGTTGCTGCTACTCAGCCGGCCTGTTGCCGTAACCGCTTGGTTGAAATCGGTGTGCACCCTGCCGGTTTCTGATTCCACAAGCTGCGGCAAGGCATCCACGTAGGTGCTGCGCAGTTTGCTGAGCACTCTGTGCTCCAGCACCAACGGCACCACGGGATGATCAGCTTCGAGTTTTTCCAGCACGTTGGCATCGGTGCTCCAGCCCGTTTTGGTGCGCCTAGATTTTTTGCGATTGAGCCCAAGTGTTTCGAATAGCAGTTCTCCCAATTGCTTGGGGGAGGCCAGATTGAAGTCCACTCCGGCTGCTTCTCGGGCTTGTTCTTCCAGACGCTCCAAGGTCTCACCCAGTTCAACGGAAAGTGTCTGTAAATAGGGCAGGTCGATGCGGATCCCGGTGGCTTCCATTAGCGCCAAAACGGGTTCTAGGGGTTGCTCAACTTGCTCCAGTAGGGGGAGGAGCTTGGCTCCCATGTCCTCAAGTTGTGCTCTGAGTCGTATGGCAAGTCGCCGGGTGAGATGCACGTCCATGCCGCAGTAGAGGCTGGCCGTTGGGATCGCGACATCAGCAAAGGTTTGGCCCTTGCCAACGAGCTCGCTGAAGCCGGTTGGCGTGATCTTGAATTCACGCTCTGCCATCACATCCAGGCCGTGTTTGGCTGCTGCATCACGGAGGTAGTCGGCAAGCAACGTGTCCATCACGACCCCCTCGAGGGCGAGTCCATGGCGCAACAGGATGAGCCTGTCGTATTTGGCGTTCTGCAGTGCTTTGGGGTGGTCTTTACTCGCCAACCAAGGGGCTATCGCTTTGAGCACAGCCTCTAGGGGGAGTTGGCAGGCAGCCTCTGCCTCCAGTAGTTCTGCAGGTGGATGGTGTCCGATCGGGATGTAGGCCAGGTCTTGCAGCCCCTCCCCCCAACAGACGCCTAAGCCCACCAGTTCGGCGCAAAAGGGATTGAGGGCGGTTGTTTCAGTGTCGAGGGCCACTGGATTGAGGCGATCTCGACAGCCCATCAGCCGTTTGACAAGCTCTTGCAGCTCTTCTGGATTGGTAATCAGTTGAGGTTGTAGCGCCGGTTGTTCGTTGTCGTTTGAAGCCTTTGTTTCTGTTGAAGATTCAGGCTCTACTGGGCTTGTCGCCGATTTGGATGGTTCAAGTTCGTGGCGATTGGCTTTAAATCCCCCGCTGGAGAAGGTGGCCACGAAACTTGGCACTTGGCGCACCAGGCTGTTGAGTTCAAGGGCGCTCAGGCGGTCAGTGAGTCCATCGTTGTCAACGCTGCTTAGCTCTAGACGTGGCTCTTTCGGTAGGGGGATATCGACCAGGATCTCTGCGAGATGGAGCGACAGATAGGCGTTGTCACGATCGTTGCTGAGCTTGCTTTTGAGTGCTCCTTTAATGGCACCGCGGCTGGCTTTCTCGCCTTCTGCTTCCACTTCAGCCAGCGTGTTGTAGATGCCATCGAGATCGCCATTCTCCTTAAGAAGAGTGATGGCTGTTTTAGGGCCCACACCTTTGACCCCGGGGATGTTGTCGGAGCTGTCGCCAGTGAGGGCCTTGAGCTCAACCACCTTGTTGGGGATGACGCCAAGTTTGCTGAGCACTCCAGCCTCATTGATCAGGCTGGGACCACTACTTTTGGCGTAGGGTCCACCACCCATATAGAGCACGGCAATGTCGCGCTGATCGTCGACCAGCTGAAAGAGGTCACGGTCGCCGGAGAGGATGCGGACCCCCCAACCATCTCTGCTTGCTTGGTTGGCGAGGGTGCCGAGCACATCGTCGGCTTCATAGCCAGGGGCAAGGCAAAGGGGCAGTTGCAGATTGTTTTCAAGGATCTCTTGCAGTTGTTTGAGGTCCTGGAAAAAGATGTCTGGTGCAACATCACGATTGGCCTTGTAGTTGACATCTGCTTGATGGCGGAAGGTTGGCTCAGCTGTATCAAAGGCGATCACAATGCCTTGAGGGCTAAGACTTTTGCAGTTGTCCAGTAGGGCTTTTAGGAAGCCATAGGTAACGCTGGTGGGGGTACCGTCTTTTGTGGCCAATCCCCCTTCGCCTCCTTTGCTGAAGGCATAAAAGCTGCGGAAGGCCAGCGAGTGGCCATCCACCAGTAGCAACAGTGGCTTGTTAGCAGCCTCAGGCATGGGGCGAAGTGATGTGGGTTTGGATCAGTCGCGTTTTGGTTTGGCCCAAGGGGGCAGATCGATAAAGATGCGCGTGCCGGGATTGAGCCCGCTCAGGATGGCTGTTTTGCTGCCACTACTGGTGCCTAGTTCCACCGCTTGAAAGCTTGGTTGATTTTTTTTGCCCACCAGAAGCACCCCAGGTTTGCCCTTTTCAGTGACAATCGCCACGGTGGGAACCAACGTGCTGGGTGCAGTCTTGCCCGTTTCAAAATCCACGTCTGTGGACATGCCTATCAGCAGTTGGGGGGAACGCTTGATCAGGTTGAGCTTGACTGCGAAAGAGATGACATTCTCAGTTTTTGCTGCCCTGGGAGCGATTTCGCTGACGCGGGCCATAAAACGTTGTTCTGGGAAGGCGTCAACACGCACGCTGGCATTTTGGCCGATGCGGATGCGGCCGATGTCGCTTTCGGGCACTTTGGCGTTGATCTCCATTCCTTCTGAGAGCTCAACAAGGGAGGAGCTGCTGGCGCCGGCAGTTGCAGAGGCTGCTGTTGTTGGGGTCACAAAGGCTCCTGGCTCCGCATAACGGGCTGTAATCACACCACTGAAGGGTGCTCTGATCAGAAGTTCGCTCCCTTCAGTAATGCGTTGTTGAACACGCTCTTGGGCTGCGGCAAGGTTGGCGCGGCTGGTCAGGTAGAGGCGGCGATATTTGCTCGCGTCGTCGGCTGAGATGGCTCCTTGTTGGTAGAGGTTGTCGCGCCGCTCATGGTCTGCTTTTCTCGTTTGGTATTCAGCTTGCTCTTTTCTTTCAAGGGCCTTCGCTTCATCTAAGCGGTCGTTGTAGTCGCCACTATCCATGCGAGCTAGTACCTCTCCCTTTTTGACCTCGTCGCCTTGATCGACATAGAGCTCTTCCAGCAAACCTGCTTTTTTGGGACTGACATTCACGCTCCGCTTCGCCTGCAATTCGCCATTGGCGCTCACGATCCCGGGAAGGGAGCCCCTCTCGGTTTCTACGGTGTAGTCGCTGAGATCGCGACCCAAGCGCTGCTGGGGGCTGAACCTCCACACCACGCTGCCTGCAGTGATCAGCACGACAGCTGCACTGAGGCCTATCCAGAGTTTGCGGCGGCGTTTAGCACCTTTGAGTTGTGTGAGATGGACCAATCCCTGCTCCTGATGTGCCGATATGGGCGGGGCCTTTGTACTGGCCATCAACCCACCAACGATGTCAAGCAGTCTCGCTGGTCAGCGTGCCTGACTGCAGTAAGGCACGATTACGTAACTATTAAGTGTCTTTAGCGTTGTTTTGCGGTGCCATATTGCTTTTGCAATTGTTTCTGGCCTGGCCACGGCTAGATTTGCCCTCATGCTTAAAGCCGGAATTGTTGGACTACCAAATGTGGGTAAGTCCACGCTTTTCAATGCACTTGTGGCCAACGCGCAGGCTCAAGCTGCCAACTTTCCCTTCTGCACCATTGAACCGAATGTGGGCAGCGTTGCGGTACCTGATGAGCGCTTGCAGCTGCTTTGCGATCTAAGCAAGAGCAAGGAGCTGATTCCAACGCGCATGGAGTTTGTTGATATCGCTGGTTTGGTGAAGGGGGCTAGTGAAGGAGAGGGGTTGGGCAACAAATTTCTTGCCAATATTCGCGAGGTTGACGCCATCGTGCATGTGGTGCGTTGCTTTGAAGACGAGGATGTGATCCATGTCTCTGGATCAGTGGACCCTTCTAGGGATGCTGAGGTCATCAACCTTGAACTCGGCTTTGCAGATCTCAGTCAGATCGAGAAACGGCGCTTGCGCTTGAAAAAACAGACGCGCACAAGCAATGACGCCCAGCTCGAAGATGCTGCGCTTGAGCGGATTCAATCTGTGCTTGAGCAAGGTGGTGCTGCTCGTGCTGTAGAGCTCAGTGATGAAGAAGCAAAGATGATTAAACCGCTTGGCCTGCTAACGGCTAAGCCAATCATTTACGCCACCAATGTGAGCGAAGACGATCTTGCCGGCGGCAATGCCTACTGTGAGGAGGTGACCAGCTTGGCGACGCGTGAGGATGCTGAATGCGTGCGTATTTCAGCCCAGGTGGAGGCTGAGTTAATTGAACTCGGCGAAGCAGAGCGTATTGATTACCTTGAAGGCCTTGGAGTGAGTGAGGGGGGGCTGAAGAGTTTGATCAAGGCGACCTATCGGCTTCTAGGTCTTCGTACCTACTTCACTACAGGGGAGAAGGAAACCCGTGCTTGGACGTTTAAGGCCGGCATGACGGCTCCGCAGACAGCTGGTGTGATCCATACTGACTTCGAGCGTGGTTTCATACGTGCTCAAACCATTGCTTACCAGAAGTTGCTTGAGGCCGGTTCCTTTGCTGAAGCACGCAACAAGGGCTGGCTGCGTAGTGAGGGTAAGGACTACGTCGTAGCGGAGGGTGATGTTATGGAGTTTCTCTTTAACGTCTAGTTTTTAATCTTCTGGGGCATACTTTCTATCTGACCAGAAAAAAGCAAACCGAACCAATAGGCCGGAAGGTAAGCAAAACTCTTGGTATGTTGATTGATCAATTCAATCTAATTTCTATTAAGTTCACCTTGAGCTCTGAATTCACTAAGCTGAACCCGCATAGATGATCTACCTGGCAAGCGGTAATTTAAAAGACTTGAACAGGTGGTAAGAGCACCAATGAAGGCTTCTTGCCAGTTTGTTGAATGTGATGAGCTTGTCGCCATCAGCCAAATGCCGGTATCTATTGATTAGCTCTTTCAAGAGCCTAGGGAGGGCTTTGAAACAAATTCTTCCAATTACGACCCAGATCAAGACTTTCTTGGGTGTTTACACCTAAGGCTTCAGAGGTCGCGGGATTTTTACTTGATTCAGGCTTGTGCAGTCCAAGCCTTTTGAGGTTTTGATGCAAGTCCTAAATTTGAGAGAACAGTTGAGCATGGCTGGAGTGCTTTTCTCAGGATCAGTTGGTCATCTAATCTCTCAATTCAGTCACATAGAGGAATGATAAGTGCTTAAGTTTTTAGACCGGATTACAAGAGCAGTGAGCGGAAATTGAATCAAGCAAGCTTATGCTTGCTTGTAGGGGTCAGTCTTTACAAGGAGTCATTGACACCACCTTAAATATTTACCTTTGTATAAGTCAAAGTATTCAAAAAAAACACCAAACGAATATAAATTCGCGCATATCTGTAAAATTTTCTTCTTCTAATACATTAATTTGAGGGCTTGACGATAAGAACTAAATATGTGAATGCCCTGCTGTAAAGGGAGCTTTGAGGGTTTTAGGCATGCAAGCCTGCCCCTGTGAACAGGATCGTCACACTTCGCAATCTCTTGTGTTAAGCTTTTGTAACGAAGGCCGGCACGCTGGTCTTCGTGATCAAAGGGACCTGAACTCAAATTCCTTATTATGAAAAAAACACCCAAGGCCAATAGGGTCGAAAATCAGAAGTTAACCGCTGAGCGTGTTAATGGAATGGCCGCAATGATGGGATTTTGGGCTGCGGTCGGAGCATATCTAACGACAGGCCAAATTATTCCTGGTGTGGTTTAAGCAGAACGATCATGACCTCTTCTACAAATGTCATCACTGAAGACGGTGGACGTCAGAACATGTATGCAAGCGAACCTCGCATGCAAATTGATCCTGAATACACCGCTTTTAGTAAAGAAGCAGAACTGGCCAACGGACGTTGGGCAATGATTGGCTTCTTGTCTGCTGTCGTGGCTTATTTGTTCACAGGGCAAATCTTACCCGGCATTTTTTGATTTCAATGATCATAGTTCAGGCTAATCATCTTTTTTAAACAGTGGATTGGCCGAGAATATGCCATTGACTGTACTTCTTGCCTGATTGCCAATTGGCATAAGGCCTTTTTGCATTCCCTGACCTTTTCTTACACAATTCCTCTACCTCCCAATTATCATGAATGAAAAAGCAGAGCTACAAAACGGCCGCTGGGCAATGATTGGCTTTATTGGAGCACTCGCCAGTTATGCTGTTACAGGGCAGATTATCCCTGGATTGTTTTAAGCACTTTATAGACATTAATGCCCTTAAGTGAAAACTTCAGGGCATTTTCACTCTCCCCTAATTTATTATGGAATTTACTCCCCTTAACTCTCTCAAGAAATTCACGAAAAGGCTTGTTAAAAGGTCTAATCGTTATGATTATGCACTGACTGGTTGGATTATTCCAGGCATCTTTTGAAAAATTCTTTATAGCTAGAGGCCCCTTCTCTTATTTGGACTAGGGCCTCTAGCTATTAAGGATAGTCTGTTGAGTATGTATTGACAGTTTTGCTTAGACGATCAATCCAATGCTTGGTTGTGACTTGCCTTTTTCACTGACTGCATCCAATCTTCTTGGATGTTTCTTCAAGAGAAGCTCGTTGCTTTGTTGAGTTTGCTATACCCTTGCAATGGCTACTGAGGTGGGATTGATTGTGTCAACTAAGCTCTGATTGCTATTAAATAAACCTTTTTCAGGCTTCGCTTGCGGCATACCAGAGAGTTTTCTATTCCAATTGGATAGACATTGGTCTTGAATGTTAGGCTTTCAATAAACGCCTTAGACCTTTTACATTCTATTTGAACAGAATACTAGCTTGATAGCTTCAGCTTGTAAATCCTTCAAATTCAAGGCATCTTGCCGCTCATCTTCATTTCATAACTTGCGAGTCTTTAAGCCAGAGTGCACGTTGCTTTCTTGGCTAGAGTCAAGTTTATAACTTTGCTTACGATTTTCTACTCCTTATATATGCCCAACAGAAATGGCGCCATGAGTGTAGATCGCGAACGGATTAGCCTTGGGAATGCCTTGATTCGTTTTGCGCTTAAGCAAGGCGATGCAACGGCTATTTTTCAGACTACGCTTCAGCTTTGTAAAGGAGATAGACAGAAGGCAGATCTACTTTCCCTCTGGTTTATTGATGTTAGTAAAAGTTGCAAGGAATATCTTGGGACGATGACAGACAATCAAGTGTTTATGCGCATGTGGATGCTCGGCAATGTAGATATCAAGCAGGTCTCAGAATCAGGCAAGCCAATCTTTATTCTGACAAAGAAAGGTATCGAAAGAGTTAGGCATTCGTCAAAAGAGAAATGGTGGTATAAGCTTTTATGGGATAATCATGAGGTCTCTAGGGACGAGGAATGCGTCATTTCTTAGCAGAATTAGTGTTATTGCTCTTGCTTGTAGTACATAGTGAACCTGCTTTTGCTGATGGTGCACAAGAAGAATTCACGAACCACATGCTGGAATGGAGAGAAAAGAGTGAGTTGGCTCAGGATAATTTAAGAGGAGCAGAGGAGGAATTAAAGGCTGGCTCTAAGTATAAAGCCTGTATCAAGCAAAGAATCGCAAGCAATTATGGGGTCGAGGCTTTTCAAGCATTAATTAAAGCCCAACAAATCAACGACTCAGAAAATGAGTTTGACAACTTAGAAGAAAATTTGGCCAAGTGGAACGACCTCCGTGATTGTAATGCTGATGGTTCGTTATTGAACTAACCTTATATGTATAGACGATGAGAAGATCTCTTTTGTTTGGCCTTATTGATCTAGCTCTTGACTGATGATTGTTGTAAGTCGATCTCATCTTGATAAAAGTTAGAGCAGTATTTGTATTGATCACGGCATTTGATCCAGGCTTCTTTAAGTCGTCGACTTATTAAGGATGTCTGACCAACAAGCTTGGTGGTGGTGGAGAACTGAGTGGCTTCGAGTTCACCAACGCGGGCTTCTAGCCCATCAACACGGCCCTTGAGGATGGCGAGCTCCTGCTCGAATTCCTTCAGCAAGCGACGCAGTTCGTCGGTGACTTCAGTGATGCGATCGAGGCAGGCATTCAATAGAGCAGCCGCTTCAAAGCGGGTCATTGCTCTGTTGCCCAGGTAGCTACCGCTTGGATAGCCAGCTACACAGCCGTAGCGCTCAATCAGGTTGCTCAGAGCCTGATAAGCCCAGTCGGTTGGGTAAACATCTTGGAATTGGGAGATGCTGGTGACCTGCTCGCTGGAGGCCGAATAATCGGACACACCTTTGATGTCTAGGTCTGCGGCATTAGCAGCCATAGGGGCCATTAGGCCCAAGGCAGCAGGTGCCACCAGCAATTGCTGGAAGAGTTTCATTTGGTTCCTCACACGGATAGGCGCAATGCGCCGATTTGATGTTGGCCCTTACTCTCTCTTTAAACACCTCTTGGTGTGAAAATCATTCCTGCTCCTACAGTTCTTAATGTTTCGTGAGCTTATTTCTAGAATTAATTTTCAAGTTTGCTTATTAGATATTCAAGAGAAATATTTGTGGTTAA
Organism: Prochlorococcus sp. MIT 1303; assembly: GCF_001631965.1. NCBI lineage: Bacteria > Bacillati > Cyanobacteriota > Cyanophyceae > Synechococcales > Prochlorococcaceae > Prochlorococcus > Prochlorococcus sp. MIT 1303. The sequence goes on along the minus strand of NZ_LVHK01000041.1, from coordinate 115,959 downwards.
TCAAAATCCTCGCTTTTGCTTGTTCGTGAATAAGTATCGGCTTTTCTGGCGAAAATTGCTTAGTAGCCATTTTTTCATTGGAACCGAATTCTTCCTTATCATTTGTTTTGGTTCTTCGAATTTAGCGCTTCCTTCTAGAGCATGAGTTGATTTGTTGATGCTATTGTCTTATGTGCTCATGTCTTCTTCGAGAATGTTGCGTATTGGTGGCCGGATGGAATATCGAGTATTGGTTGCTGGCTAATTATTATTCGTCTTCTTGCATATTTGATGGTTTACTTTTGCTTGGAACATCCTAACTCTAGATGTCTATGCATTGATTAGGTCGATATCAGCTTATTCATGGCCTATGTCTTTGATAAGTTTTAGGCCAAGCGGGCCCTTGTTTGATTATATTTTATGCTTTTAGTTTTTCTTCTGAGGTTATTTATTTAAAGTTGAATTCATTAAGAATTTGGCCTTTCTCAAGGCTTTTATAATTGCAAACAACTTTTCGGTACGTGTATCTATATCGATTTATGTTTATGACTTCTTTGGATCTGCTCTATGCCTAGAGCACTTCTTGGTCTGGGGCAGGAGTGGCTGGAGTGTCGTTGTTAGAAGCTTGTGATGCTTCAGCTTGGCCACTCGCTGGAGCTACTGCTGTTGTCGCTGGAGCTGCGGCTGCGGTCTCAGCTGCCTTTTTGGCGGCTGCAGCTTCCGCGGCAGCTTTGGCAGCAGCTTCTGCGGCAGCTTTGGCAGCAGCTTCTTCAGCAGCCTGTTTGGCGGCAGCTTCTTCAGCAGCCTGTTTGGCTGCAGCTTCTGCGGCTTTCTTGCCTTTACTGCCGCCTGTGGTTAGGTTGTTGAGCGCCCAAAAAACACCAATAATAATGGGTATGTGCACCAAACCGCCCATTACGACTTGAGACTCGGGGTAAGCCATCTTTGGTGTTTAGGCAAACATCACTAATCATAGGCTGTCCTAGAGCCGGCTTACAGGCCTTAATTACTTATCTTATCTTTGTCAGTTGAATCGCATTTCTTCCTTCGCGCAAGTAGTTCACCTGTTGTCTACGCTTTTTGTATCCCTTGGCGAGCTTGAACGGTCTAGTTCATATGCTTTAAGAGACGCTTGTTCGTAGATTTTTGTTTTACTGATCTGTTTTCCGGTTAAAAGTAATTTCTATAGCTCATCCTCGATCAGACGATTGATTGCTTCGATGCTCATCTTCGTAGATGTGCAGTCAGCATTAAGTGTAGGGCTTAAGATTGAGGCTGCTTTGATGACCTGAGGATTGTCAAGGACTTCAGGGCTAATGCCAATCTCGAGAAGTGATAAAGGTAATGTTTCCTTTGCAATCCTCTTGCTCAGTTGTCCGCTTTTGACGAGACATTCGCTAGTGGCAGATGTCCCAGTTGCAAAGACGCGAATGCTCACCGCAAGTTGTTTGCTGGCGTTTTTGACTTGAAGGTTGATTTCATTGGCTGAGGCTGCGGATGTAATCAGAAGAGCCATAGCAGTTGTTGCGCCTAATAGCATTCTCATGTTGCTTGGATGCTGTCTTTTATAGGGGTGGAAATTGCTGGCAATCATAATATATATTATAAGCTTATTACCTATTATAGGCTTGGTAAATTATCCATGCATTTGCGCGCGCAAATATTTCCTTGTGCCACTCTTCTTAGCCTTTAATGCTCGCTTGTTATTTGGATCGCCCACCATTATTTGATTCGTCTTTTCTGTTGGTCTGTCTGCTGCTCTAGCAAGAGAGCCGCTGTAATTTGATCAATTATATAGCCGAATATTTTTCGGCTACAGATCTCATGCGAGGTGTTTGGGGGGAATGATTGTTGTTATTCGCTGTGTTGATTATTCAGCTATAGGTGTTGACGAGATTGTTCTCTGGTAGCTCTTTCTCGGCTCATTGGTTCGCTTGGCAAATGGCGGAAACTGCTGATAAGTCGTTGCTCGCCTGGCTTGAGCAGAAGTTGGAAGCTCAATGGCGGCATCTGATCTGTCGATGGCACCCAGGAGCACCATTGACTGATCCGATCTAAGCCCTTCAAGGCTTGAGTGAAAATGGTTTGACTCGTGAGCGGTATTCGGCGTTGGCATTAACACGCCCAATTGGACAGCGAATTGCGATTGGGCTATTCGGCGCTTTGCTGTTCGGACTTGCTGGAGTATCGCCGCTGAGAGCTGCGGAGCGATTGGAGGTGCAGCTTGAGGGGATGGTGATTCCTGTTTGGGTTAAAGAGTTGGCTGATTTGGGGCGGCCTGGGGGCAGCAGTAGTTCTGAACTCATCACCTGGCTCAATTTGCTCGATGCCGATAGCCGCTTCGATCTTTTTGAGCTTCTTCAGGCATCTTTGCTTACAGATCAGAGCATGGCTCGACAAATGCTGCGTAGTTGGGCAGGACGTCAGCTGCTTGATGCCGTCAGTGATTTGGTGAGGGTCGATGCTGACAGTAGTGGCATTGTCTTGTTCAACACTCTGGAACTGCTCTTGAACAGTCAGTCAGAGGTGACCGCTCTGGACTTGCTTGAGGAGCTCCCTGCTGAAAATGTACGCCTCGATCTTGATGCTCTACTTCAGGTTGCAAGTCGCTGGCGGCGTCAGTTGCAACAGCAGCAGCAGTTGGTGTTAGCGCTCGGGAGGTTTCCCGCAACACAAGTTCCAGTTTTGCAAGAGCTGGCAGGTCAGGAAGTTTTTGCCGCAGGACCTGAGTTCAAACCTTTGCCAGTGGCTCATCGCACCAAGCCCCTTCAGTTAGAGGTGTGGCGCCCACCTGATGGCACTCCGTTGCGGTCGAGCTGGGTGGTGCTCATGCCAGGCTTGGGTGGAAGTCAGGATCATTTTCGTTGGTTGGCTCTCAGCCTTCAACGTAAGGGCTGGCCGGTTGTGGTGCTTGAGCATCCAGGTAGTGATGCCAGAGCGGTACATGCCCTGCTGAAGGGGCAACGACTTGCACCTGGAGCAGAGGTGTTGCCTGACCGCTTGGCGGATTTGCAGGCTGTCCTGCAGGCACGAGAGCACGGCACGTTGGAATTGCCTGGTCAGAAGTTGGTGCTGATGGGTCACTCCCTTGGGGCACTGACGGCTCTATTTGCTGCTGGTATTACCCCGGAGCCTGGTTTGTATACCCGCTGTCGTAAGGCTCTAGACGATCTTCCTCTCACCAATCTCTCGCGCTTATTGCAATGTCAGTTGGTTGATGTGCAAATGCCAAAACTGCAGTCAATCCCCCAGCTAGAGGCAATCGTTGCTCTCAACAGTTTTGGTAGCTTGCTGTGGCCTCGTCATGGGGCTGTGCCTTTGTCGGTTCCAGTGTTGCTGACTGGCGGCACCCTTGATTTGATTACTCCTCCGCTGAGTGAGCAGCTCGATTTGCTTTTAGCAATCTCAGCCCATCCCGCTAGTCGAGTCGTGCTTGTGGAGGGCGCCAGCCATTTTTCACCTGTGCGGGTTGAAGGTCAGATGGGTGAGGGTCGTGGCGATGATCTCTTTCAACTAGGCGAAGAGCTGGTAGGGCGTCAGCCGCTAGCTGTGCAGCGATTGTTGGCAGTTGAGATTCAAATCTTTTTGGAGCAGGTTGAGGCTGGCGAAGCCCTTGAGGGCTCCACACATCAGCAGGTCGGGGATTTGCGGCTTCATCGTTTGGATCGCAATGCAGCAGAGAGACTTCGCGAATCTCAGTAGCGGACGCGGGGATCAATCAGAGCAACGAGCAGATCCACGCTCACGCTTACCAGCACCATCAGGGCAGCCACGACAACCACAATTCCTTGAACCACTGGGTAGTCGCGTTGGTTGATTGCTTCTTGGAGCCGTAGGGCGATACCTGGCCAGGAGAAGGTTACTTCAATTAACAGTGCGCCGCCAATCAGCGATGCCACTGTGATCCCAGCAATGGTGAGTACTGGCAGAAGGGCATTAGGGAGGGCATGGTTTAGCACCACCTGTTGCTCATTCAGCCCCCGGCTACGGGCAGCTTCAACGTAATCGGATTGCAGTGTGCGGCCAAGATTGAGTCGCAGGGTACGGGTGAAAATCCCGCTGAGGAGAAGGCCTAGGGTCCCTGCCGGTAACACCAGGTGTCTCAATGCTCCTTGAAGAGATATCCAGTCGCTGCTCCGCAGACTGTCGAGGATCAGGAAGCCGCTCCCCTCTGGTGGGAGCAAGCTCGGGGGAAAACGTCCGCCAATTGGCAGCCAACCGAGAACGACTGCAAACAGCAGTTGAACGATCATCGCGGCCCAGAACGGTGGCAGGGCATAGGTGCCAATGCCGTAGAGGCGCCCTGCGAGATCTAGCTTGCCTTCCGGGCGGGCAATACCACTGAAACCAACGACCAGACCAACCACTGCAGCAATCAATAGTGCCGTCAGGCTTAGTTCCAAGCTGGCTGGTAGGGCTCTGGCAATGATCTTGCTCACTGGTTCCTGGTTGAGAAGAGCTTGGCCTAGATCGCCATGAATTAAGTCTTTGATGAAGTGCAGGTATTGATGCAAAAGCGGTTGATCCAGTCCAAGCCTGGTGCGCAGAGCAGCACGGGCTGCTGCTGGCGCACGATTGCCTAACACGGCATCGACTGGGTCTCCTGGTGCCACCCGTAGGAGTAGAAACACCATGCTGGCAATGAGCCAGAGCATCACCGGTGCCAGGGCCAAGCGGGTCGAGCTATAGCGCAGTAGTTCTCTCCCTCTGCCCATCAGTGCAGCTCCCGTAGACGGGGGAGCATTAACTGGCCGCTACCGTCAAATTCTGGCTTGGATAAGCGCAGCTGGGCCCAAGCTCGTGGTGCTACCAGCCAGATTGGTAGATAGGCCGCTCCGGCGGCGGCGCTGCGCTCGATCTCTCCGAGCTGGTGGAGACGATTGGGTCCGCGAAGTTCATCGCTGTGGCGAAGGCTCGCTTCCAGCCCATCTGCGGTCCAGAAGCTGCCGCTAATTGCCGCTTCCCCCTCTTCGCATACAGATCGATTGGTTTTGCTGCAGCTTAATAATGGAGCTAAATAGGCTTCCGGGTCGGGATAGGCGCCTCGCCACTCAAGGATGACGGCCTGGAATGCGCCTTCCCCCAGTTGGCGGTAAACGGTTGTCGATTCGACGCTATTGAGCTTCAGTGTCAGGCAATCCGAGAGGTCACGTTCCACCTGTGCCTGCCACGTCAGTGCCAATAGCTTGTCTGCTGGCACGTTGGAACGGAACGTGAAAGGGAGTGTCAGCTTTTGAGTTGTGCAATAACCTGCCTTTTGCAGCAGCTGCTTGGCTCGTTGAGGGTTGTAGCTGGGCCAAGGTGTGATTGGTTCAGCCTGCAAGTTTGGCGGCACTAAAGACCGCAGAGGGCGTCTGAGTCCATAGCTCACGCGCTCAACCATCAGCTGACGGTCGAGGCTGTAAGCGAGGGCCTGTCGCAGGAGTGGTTGATTGAGTGGAGCGGTATTACTGAGTAGAGTGATGTAACCAATTTCAAGTGCTGGCCCCGTTCCTTCGCGGAGCTTCCCTTGCTTGGCAAGGCGATGGAGGGCAAGGCGTTGGTCTTCATCCAGTGAATTGGAAAGCAGTACATCCACTTCACCGCTTCGCAGGGCACCGAATAGTGCCGTGGAGTTGCTCAGATTGATGAAATCGATTCCAGCATTACTGGCCTCGGTACTCCAGTACTGCTGAAAAGGCTCAAGGCGTTGTTGCTGGGTCTGGAAGCTAGTGAGTCGGTAAGGGCCGGTTCCAATGAATTGCTTGTTGAGGAACTGATTTCTGTGCTTGGCGTAGGCCGTTGGTGATACCGGCGTCAGATTGATTGAGGTGAGTAGTCCCTCTAGAGAAGTGGAGGGTCGTGTTAGTCGAAGGCGTAGCAGGTAGGGACCGGCTGCCTCCACGGCGGCAATCCGTCCCCCTACCACGTAGTTGAGGGTGCCGATACGCAGAAATCGCCGCAGGCTGAAGGCCATCGCGGCGGCGTTGAATTGGGTGCCGTCGTGAAACAGCACATCCTTGCGCAGAGGGATCGAGATGGTGAAGCCGCCATCACTGATCTGAGGTGGGGCGGATGCCAGTCGTGGCTCTAGGTCCCCTTTGTGATCAAGTCGGTAGAGGGGGTCCCCGAGGGCGCTCAGCAGTTGCAGAGCATCAAAAGTACTGGCCTGGGCAGGATCGAGAGAGGTGATCTTGCCGGCACTGGCCACGACAAGTCGCTCACTACGGCGAGCAGGCTGACAGGCAACCTGGCTCAGCGCTAGGGAGAAAGCCAATAGAGGTGCGGCCCAGCGCAGAGAATCACGACGGCCAGAGCTGGACACAACGCGGGCGGATCGGATGGCCTTGATTCAAAGACTTGCTAGTGAGTGTCGTTCTGTTCTATTGGAGGAGCAGGTGATTTGTTGCATCGACACTTCAAACACCGGTGATCCATTTGGAAGCAGTGGCCAACGTCTCACCCAACAACGGTTGTGGTCATCGTCGATTCCGATCACCTGGAATTGCTCCTTATTACCACTGAGGAGTTGAACACAGTCACCTTGATGGAGATCCATGATGGGTCGGAAGTCCGGCTTTGAAAAGATTTGGACTTTTGACAACATCGAAGCGTTAGACATGAACCTTTGGGGGCACAGGTCAGCGTCTGCAGACTTGTTTCTCAACTTGTTTTGCAACTCTTGCTTAAGCCGGGGTCTCTTCGTCAGGGGTGGCTGGCTGTTAAAGGCAGCTGAGATGGGCGGCAAGTCCTTTGACCTCAGCCATAGAGGTGATTGCAGTAAGGGCATCTTGCATCTGGCCTTGATTGATTTCATGGGTAATCACAACGATTTCTGCGCCGGCATCGGAGGCATCGAATTGAACGATTGATTGAATCGAAATTGCACGATCACCGAAGCAACTACCGATCCGGCCGATCACGCCTGGTGTGTCCTCTGCGTTGAAGCGCACATAGTTGCGCTGACGGATGGCACTTGGATCAACGAGGTGACAGGAACGCCAACTGCATGCGGCGAGAAGGGGATCGAGGCTGCCGTGGACTTCACCTAGTTGGCGTATGCCAGCGATGTTGAGGATGTCAGCTACCACAGCAGAGGCGGTGGGTCCAGAGCCTGCTCCTGGGCCATAAAACATCACGCGGCCGATCGGATCGCCCTCAACCAGGATGGCGTTGTTCACGCCATTTACTCCTGCAAGCGGGTGGTCTAGAGGCACCATTGTTGGTTGCACACTTACAGCTAAGGGCAAGGACTGACTGGTCTGAGCGTCTGAGTTGAGACGTTCGGCGACAGCCAATAGTTTCACCCTGTAGCCAAGCTGTTTGGCGTAGTCCACATCGCGGCTTTGAAGCTTGTTGATGCCTTGGGTGGGAATTGAGTCACGGTCGACAGGTCCACCGAAGGCCAGTCCAGTGAGGATGGCAATCTTGTCTGCTGCATCGAACCCCTCAACGTCGGCCGCTGGATCTGCCTCTGCATAGCCAAGATCCTGGGCGGTCTTGAGCACTTCGTCATAGGCCACCCCTTCCTGTGCCATGCGGCTGAGGATGTAGTTGGTGGTGCCGTTGATGATGCCGCTCACGCGTTCGATCCGGTTGCCACCTAGTGATTGCTTAAGTGGCTCGATGATCGGGATGCCCCCGCCGACGGCAGCTTCGATCAGTACGTATACCCCTGCAGCAGCTGCAGCAGCTGCAATCTCTTCGCCATGTCTTGCAATCACCGCTTTGTTAGCTGTAACAACTGCTTTGCCGGCGGCAATGGCTCGCATGATCAGGGTTCGGGCTGGTTCGATCCCTCCCATGACTTCAACAACCACTTGCACAGAGGGATCATCAACAACAGCCTGTGGGTTGTTGGTCAGTAAGGATGCGGGAAGTTCAATCGAGCGAGGTCGTTGCAGATCTCGAACCGCTACTCGCACCAGTTCAAGCTCTGCCACCAGAGGATGTCGCCCTTCGGGGGCTTGGAGGATGCCTGCAACACCCGCGCCTACCGTTCCAAGCCCCAGGAGACCAACTCCTATCTTCTTGCCCATGGCAGCTGTGTCCAGTCTTGTACTAGCTGGTAGGACTCTAGGAAGTTGTGGAAGACGAAACCCTGGCAAGCTGCTGGGCCTGGGCCTTCATATTGAGGAGGATATTTAGGAATCCGTTGGCTCTTGATGGGGTGAGGCTGCCTTGAAGGCCTGTGGCTTCAATGAAGCTTGGGTTCACTGCCATGACTTGCTCAGGTGTGAGATTGCTGAGGCCCTGAATCAGCATTGCCAGCAAGCCTCTTGTAATCAGTGCGTCGGAGTCTCCTTGCCAGTGAAGTCGTCCTTCCACGAGTTCACCAAGGACATGGACCTGAGAAACGCATCCCTTGACCTTGACGGCGTCGGTTTGTAAGTCAGGGGACATTGGTGGCAGCTTTTTGGCCAGCCATAGAACATATTCGTAGCGGCGGCGCGGGTCAGAGGTGCCGTTAAGTCTCTCGACCATGCTGTCTAGGGCTTGACTGCCAAAGCTTGAGGATGCGGCGGTGGGCTCAGCCATGGCGAAAGATCAGAATTTGAGGCGCTGCTGACGCACGCTAAACAAAACACCTGCAAGACCCAGCAGGAGAGGTGATTCAGTGCTGATCAGGAACGATGGTGTTTGTGGAGTCTTGGGTTGGCTGACCACCTCATCCAGCTGCACCTTGCCTGAGCGGATTGGCAGCATCAGATAGTCACGGTGACCTGGGCCAGCATCCACCTGCAGGTCGAGGGTGCCTTCCTGCATGACTGGCAGGGTCAAGCTCAGCTTTCCTTGTTGATCCATTCGACCCAGCTCTCGGCCTGGTGTTCCGTTGGCTTCTAAGACGCGTACCACTGCTCCCTCAACAGGTGTTCCTGTTGAGAATTGGCTGTGAAGTTCCAGGCTGCCATCGAGGTAGTTGAGAGTGCTTTCAATGGCATGGGCTTTCGCTGGCTGACCTTGCCCGAGACCAAGAGATGCTGTTGCGATCAATAGAAACAAAGGCTGGATCAGGGTCCGCATTGAATGATCTCTGAAAACTCTGATACTCATTTTGAGAGATTCTTGCAGTATTGACTAGTACCTGCGTGGCAGCCTTTGAGACGGTTGAGATTATTGTCGTACGAAATATTTACCAGAGGTGAATATCTGGCTGCTAAAAAATGGCAGTAATGGCGTGTTGAAAACTTTTTGAGACCAGTTCTTGGAATTAGATTTGATTCGGATTCAATTCATTTGGCTTTCAATTGATCAATGACCCATATGCAATGAATGACCAATGTCTTCGTAATCACTGCCTGAAATAGGAGTTGGATGTTGTAAATCGATATTCCATTGAAGTGCAGTGCCTTCAGTTGCAAGACCTGGATGAAGTAGATTAATTCCTTGAAGCATGAGGTCTTTCAAAAAACTATCTTGAGTCGCAGAGCCTTGCAGTCCGCTGACAAAATAAGAGCTGAAAACATTTTCTATATTCCCGCTGCCATGGGCAGATCTTTCGATGCTTGAAAGTGTTAGTAAACCACTGTTATTATCTGTATCCCTGATGGGGATGAATGCAGCTTCGTCTTTGGTGAATCCATATGAACCACCATTTGGAGTGGTGATGTTTCCCCAAAATAGCCATTTGAGTTCATCACCATAGATATTTCCCTCTCCTGTAACAGTGTCGATCGCTCCTCCAACTTGGCCGACTTCTACTTCTCCTTTAAGGGTGAGTTTGTAGCCTGCAAATTCTGTTTCAAATGACCTTTGAGGGCAAATAAACGAAAGGATATTGCCTTGCTTGTCCGCACCAACGGAAACAATTGATTGCCCAAATAACAGTTGTCCAGAATTGCCGTCTATAGGATCGTATTGAAAAACAACATCCTCTGCTTCTAGTATTAATTTCACTTCTGAGTCTAAGGAATGATTTTCGTGAAGCCTAATATCTTCTTCATATGACACCACGGCATTCTCCATGCCTTGCTCGAATTCCTAATCGCTAATCTTATTGTCATTGTTTTGGTCGAGAATTTCAATGATTGCAGCTGCATCATCATTTTCTAGCTCCAGGGTTATGCTTGGCCCTTGATCATTAACAACAGCCTCAAAGGTGAAGGATTTCCCGTTAATAGTAGTCTGGAATGTATAATCATTCGCCTACGTCCAATAAATTGAATAAGTTAGATTCAACAACTGGTCTAAGGGTGATGATGTCTTCTTTCCCGTCTATTTCTATGGACTGAACTTTTGCGTAAGAATAAAGTGCTAGTGCTGTCATTGTGCTCGATCATTTAAGCCTTAAGATAGGCTAATTCAATGATGGCCAAGTGTCAAGAAAGTATTGAATTTAAGCCTTGCCTCTTTGTAATAGCAGGATTGACTTGGTCTAGTCGTTATTCGTGATTTGGGGGCTGACTCTAAGTTTCTATTTTACTCTGCAAACTCCTCTTTCACTAATCCAGCCATCAAGGGGTACATCCCAACTGTCGCGAGGCAGTAACTCTGTTGATATGCAGGCTTTTGGCAAGACTGCAAGCGATGGAACTTTACGCCAAGTTAAATTGCTTCTGAAGCGGTCGAAGAAACCACCTCCATAGCCGAGTCTGATCCCTCGTTGATCCATCGCCAGAGCAGGTATCAGCAAGAGGCCTATTGCATCAGCGTCAAGGATGTCTTCATCTAGCGGGGCGGGGATCATGCAGGCATCTTTTCGCAGTGGAGTGAGAGTCCAAGGGTGGTAACTGAGACTTCCGTCCTCCCCACTGACTGGTAGTGCCAAGGGCAACTTCAAGTTGAGTTTCAGTTCGCGGAGGTCTACTTCTCCGCTAAGCGGCCAATAAATGCCAATGTGGCCTCGTAGGTTTCCAGCTTTTAAGTAACCCTGAATAGTGTTAACAACCTGCTGAATGATTGTGTCTTGAACCGCGGGTAATTGTTGAGCGCGCAGGGCCTTGAATTGACGACGAAGCTTGGCTTTGGCGATGGCTTGATTCATCGTGTTAGATAACCCCAGCGGCCCATGAGTGGAAAGATTAGGGGGATTGTTGTTTGATCTGATGGCCAGAGTCTTTGCAGTTCCATGCTGAGTTGTGGCAGCAAGTCATGGCCCTCCTGCTTTGCTTTCCTCAAAGCCGACCAGGTTCCTATGTAACCGATCAGCTGATCACAGCTCCATTGGAGGGAGATGCAGAGTTCTTGGGGCAACGATGTGCTGATGGCGGGGAATGGCAGGTTCTGATAGTGGGTGTCGACATGCTGACGCTGGGGTGGCCACCAGTTCCGTAGCCTTTCGCCGTAAAGCTGGTCTAGCCACAACTGCAGTGCAGGGGGAGCCCCTTGCGGGGGGTCATAGCCCACCCAGACCATCAGTCCACCTGGGCGTGCCACCTTGAATGCTTCCTCGTTGAATCGGGGTACATCTAGCCAGTGAATGGCGGCAGCCACCACAATTGAGTCCATGCATGCGTTGGGGAGTCCGGAGTCTTCAGCTGCTGCTACTTGGTAATGAATGTTTGAGTGAGCTGGTGCGGCAGCAACCTGAGCTGGACTGAGATCGGTTGCATCGACGCGATCAAAGTGCCTTGCAAGCCCTAGAGAGGCCTGGCCGCTACCACAGGCAACGTCCCAGCAACGTTGGTGGCCGGCGGCTTTGCTGCTGATCCATGCGAACAGGGATTCCGGGTAATGGGGGCGTTGTTGGGCGTAAGACTCAGCCACGCTGTCAAACCAGCCGTGTTTTGGTGAGCAGGAGGAGTCCATGAGTGGTTTTAGCGCTGGAACCAACCCGTGAGTGCTATGGCCAGGGCGTCGGCGGCATCATCGGGTCGGGGCGGCTGATCAAGATTCAATTCGCGCATCACCGCATCGAGCACTTCATCTTTTTCAGCATGGCCTGAGCCCGCCAGAGCAAGCTTGATTTGCATCGGTGGGAATTCCACCATTGGCACTCGAAAGCGTGCCAGGGTCATGATGATGACTCCACGTGCCTGAACCACGCTGATCGTCGTGCTGGAGCGGTAGAAGAAGAATTTCTCCACAGCGGCCAGTTGGGGCTTCCAACGACGAATGAGCTGGCGTAGATCGCTGGCGATTTCCACCATCCGTACACCATCGTCAATGCCGGGATTGGTGCGGATGATGCCGCAATCGAGCATCTGCTGTTGTCCGTTGCTGGTGTCAATGACCCCATAGCCCACCCTGGCGAGGCCAGGGTCGATGCCAAGGATGCGCAAGCGCTCAGCCTGCCTGAGTTGTTAGCTCGAAGTCAGCCTGATCGCTGTTTTCGCTGCGTTCGAACACTTTGCAGAAAATTTTGACGACGCGATCCCCAGAATCAATCTGCTCGAGGGGGTCTTTACGCAATCGATGGCGTAGAGAACAAGAGATCACGCGTGCCACATCTTCTTCCGTAACTTCTGTTCGTCCTGCAAAGGCTGCTAGAGCCCTGGCGGCACGGTTGGTGACGATGTCGCCACGCAGTCCATCCACATCTAGTTCGCCACAGACAGCCGAGATTCGTAGGCGCAAATCGTTGTCGATGCTCACCTGTTCAAGACGTTGCTGGGCCTCAATAACGCGTTTTTGTAAGGCATCTTGGTTGGCCTGAACCGATGTGGCAAAGGTGTCGGGATCGCTATCAAAGGCGGTGCGCTGATCAACCACCTGCACACGTAGGTCTGGATCGCGGACAGTGCGCACCTCAACACTCATGCCAAAGCGATCAAGGAGTTGGGGTCGTAGCTCGCCCTCCTCGGGGTTGCCGGAGCCGATCAGTACGAATCGGGCAGGGTGTCGCACTGATACCCCTTCACGTTCCACCGTGTTCCATCCTGATGCCGCTGAATCCAGCAGCACATCGACAAGATGGTCGTCAAGCAGATTGACCTCATCGACGTAGAGCAAGCCGCGGTTGGCCTTGGCCAGCAGGCCTGGCTCGAATGCACGAACTCCTTCGCTGAGGGCCTTCTCGATGTCGATGGTGCCGCAGAGACGATCTTCAGTGGCACCGAGAGGTAAATCCACCATCGGGACCTGTCGCGCCTCAGTGGCCAGGCTTTCACCATGTTCAATGCGTTGGCGCACGTCACTGCTCTGTAGATCAGGATCAGTGGGTGAGCTGTTGTAAGGGTCGCCAGCGACTACATCAATCCCTGGCAGGAGATCTGCTAGGGCTCGGATCGCGGTGGACTTGCCCGTGCCTCGATCTCCCATGATCATGACTCCGCCGATTCGCGGGTCGATCACGTTGAGCAGCAGAGCCAGTTTCATCTCTTCCTGGCCAATCACGGCGGTAAAGGGAAAGACCCTGCGCTTGCGGGTTGAACTCACGGGTTGATGTCTGGAGTTGTTTTGGATTGTTTCACAGGCAGGAGTGTGAGCACTTGCGGTGGGGTGGCATCAGCGGGGTAGATCAGTCGAATTCGGACATCTCTAGTCTCTCCTGGTTTCAGGCTGATGCGACCAATGTCTGGCCCCATCTGCCCCTGTCGCAGAACTAGGTGGAAGCGGCGACGGCCCATGGGTCGACTGGACTCGCTATCGAGTCCACTGACCTCGATCAGCCCTCGATACATCACAGGTCCGCTGGCTGAAACGCGAAAGTCCAGGCTTGTGTTGTTGTTGTCCTTCTTTAAGGGGGACTCAAGGGTCAGCAAGAAGGATTTTCCCTGCTGTGATCCGTTGTGTAGCGGCAGGGTGAGGTCATATTCAACTCCGTAGTTGCCATGGGCAGCCCATGCAGTGTTGTCGTAGTGGGCTTGTAATTCAGCAGTTTGGACTTGATCTGTGCCGAGGCTGCCCCTCTCGAGGCTGCTGATAGGCCAGGAGATGGGAGTGTTGATTGCGCTTAGCACGGTGCTACCAGGATCAGTCAGGGTTGTCTTCCATGTGCTGCCCAACTGGATTCCGCTGACGCGCGAATACACGATCTTGCCGCTGCTACCTCGAGGCGTGGGGTGATGTTCCTTGGGGTTGAGTTCGCCGCTTTCAAGCAGCTCAATCCAGCGAGACAGTGGAGGGGCCGCTTTGGGATTGCCGTATGCAGCCACGGTTGCCAGTGAGATGGGGCCGGAGCTATGCAGCCGCATCTGAAGGTTGCGACCGTTGAGCAGTGGATCGAGACCTGCTACGGGAATGGGGAGTACCAATAGGGCACTCGGGCTGCCTGGTAGGAGTTCCCATCGCTCTGGTAGCTCTTGAGCTCGCTCCCCCCGCAGGAGATCGCCAGCTACCCGGCTGCCTGGGCCAGCGGCAATTGGGGTCGTGGTTTCGGCAATCATTTTCGGCAGAGGCAGAAATGGTGCAGCTGTCTGTCCTGCTTCGGTGGCTTGCGATAGGGAGGTACTGCCTTTCAGTAGGGTCAGTTGCACTGGCTCCTCACCCAGTGGCTGTGCCAGCACTGCTAGCCAGAGGGTGGATTCGAGATGATCGGGAAGGCCGGCATACACGTGGTGACTGAATAGATCGAAACGACCATCGAGTGGCACGGCCAGGTTGTTTTTGTGAGCTTTGGCGCTTGAGCTTTGTGTGTTTTTGGTAGGGAAGGTGGAGATCAGGATCCCTTCCCCTGTAATCAGTTCGGGATTGTTGTCATTAACCATCAGCACCTTGTCAAGCTCGCCTGGCAGGGGCCTGACCTGTTGCTGTCTTTGCTTTACGGTTGGTGCGGCAATGAGAGCAGGGGTGTAAAGAACTGCTCCGAATACGGTGAAAAGCGCAACTGACAAAAGGGCGCGGATCTTCATGGCTGATTGCTTTTTGTTGATTCCGTTCGAGGTGTCGATGGTTTTGGCTTGAGTACTGGAGCCATAGCGGCGGCCATGTCGCGGATCAGTTCTGTGGAGCGGGGGTCGTTGAAGGGGCCTTTCACCATGAACCCTGCCACTGCACGACTGCCATCAGGTAGTTCGATCAGGCCGGCATCCGCATAAGCGATGCCAATGTCGCCGGTTTTGTTGTAGATGCGGTAGCCCTTTGCCAGGAGGCTGTTGTCAGGCTCTCCTTGCTTACCGCCCAGTCCCTTGAGAAATCCACCAGGTAATAGGCGGTTGCTGATGGAGGTGCTCATTGCCTCCCTGAATAGATCCCGTGTGCGTGGGCTAAGAGCTTTGCCAGTATCGACCAGTGCGATGGCCCGTGCCAGATCGTGGCTGCTGGTGGTATTGGTGCCTTGGAGATCCGGTAACCAGTTATTCACCACCGTGGAGCTCAGGCCTAGAGCATTGAAGCGTGCATTGAGGACGTCCTTGCCACCAATGCGTTGAATCAGCAGATTGGTGGCGGTGTTATCGCTCACCCGAATCATCTCGGTGGCAACTTCGTGGGCAGGGAATTGGCTGCCAAGCGGTTTGCTGGCCATCCATCCAGCACCACCACCAATAATCTCTTTGGTGAGCTTCAGGGGTTCATTCCAGCTGAGCTGACCGGAATCGATGAGTTCGAGAGCTACCAGCAGGATTGCTGTTTTGATCGAGCTAGCTGCAGGCAGTGCTGTCTCTGGGGAGAGCTCGGCATAGCGTCCGTCATCAAGCACTAGCAAGAATGCGCTTGCTTGTAAGTCTTTCTGTTGCTTGGCCAGATCTTTCCAGCGGTTGCTCAACGTTGTGAGTTCTTGCTTCGTCTGGAAGTTGCCCAGTTGCAAACTATTCCCATTGCTGAGCATGGGGTTTGTGGCTTCCTCAACCATGTTGAAGCGACTGGGGAGGACCTTCAGGGAAATCCAATTTCGCCCAGGAAACCACTCCGGCAAGTCCAGCTTGCCCTGCTTCACCTGTGGGCCGAGCATCTTGAGCGCTGAACCTGTAATCACTCCGAGGCCGATGCCCATCAAGATCAGACGCAACAAAAGCCGTAGGGGACCAGCCCCGTTTGAGCGGTTGCGGTAAGGGCGGTTGCTTGACAAGGAAGTGAAGAACAGTGAGTTCGGCTGAGGTTAAGAGTGACGAGAATGGATAGCCCAGCGCAGTTGCCTCACCATCCCTCTCAGCAGGGCTACTTCCTCGGGACGGACGGCAGCGCGTTGGAGTAAACCACGGACTTTGGCCATGCGGGCTTGGGCCGTATGGCTCAAAAGAAATCCCACCTCTAACAGGAGATCCTGTGCGTCTGTTAAGCATGCGTCGAGTTGACGAGGTGATGCTGGGTCGGGCCATGCCGATTGCCCTTCCCTGAGCGTCCCTTGCCCTTGGCAACGTTGTACCTCATGCAGCACGATCGCTACTGCATGCGAGAGGTTGAGGGATGGATATCCATAAGAGCTGTGCAGAGTGATTACACGTTGGGCGAGTTGAAGTTCCTCGTTGGTTAGGCCCCTGTCTTCACGACCAAATACCAGTGCCACAGGTGCTGCACCCATGCTCTCTAGTAACCATGGCACTGCTTGTTCGGGGGGTTGCAGGGGGATGTTGCCATGATCCAATCGGCCGCAGCTGGCTACAACTCTGTGACAGTCAGCTACGGCATCGAGCAAGCATGAGAATTGTTTTGCCTGCTCAAGCATTCCTGCGCCATGGACAGCCATGCGTCGTGCCTCGGCATCAGCAGGGTTGCAGCGGGGCGAGACCAGACGTAGTTCTTGTACTCCGAAGTTGGCGCAGAGTCTGGCCACACTGCCCAGATTCAGTGGACCAATTGGCTCAACCAGAACAACAGTCGTTTGGATTGAGCGGATGTCCTTGTTCAATTCAGGGAATTTAAATAAGCCAGTAGGTCGGCCATTTCTTGAGGCTCCAGCTGGAATCTGGGCATGGGCGGCGTATTGCCGCTTACCACTTGGCTGATCAGCTGGGCGTCGTTGCGGCGTTCGCTCACGTCAAGGAGATTCGGTCCTAAGTTTCCTTGGGCAGTAATGCCGTGGCAGCCAGCGCAGTTGATGCGGAACAGCCGACCTCCTTGCTCCAAAGATCCCTCCAAATCAAGGGTGGCGTTGACGTAGGGGTCTCGTTGTGAGTGTCCTAGTACCCATAACAAAATTGCAATGCAGACAGCTGCTACCAGTACCACTAGGGCTCCAATTAACCCGTTTTTGCTTTGATTGTTTGATGACGGGCCCGTCACGGTGAGTTCAGGAGCATGAAACAATTGTGCTTAATCTTTCAACTGGGCGCGAGGCCATGATCGAACCACTTCTCTGCGGCATCGTTCTGGGTTTGATTCCGGTCACTTTGCTTGGATTGTTTGTGGATGCTTGGAATCAGTATCGTCGCGATACTGTTCTGGGGGATTGGTGAACAGTAAGGCGCTGCTGCCATAGATACGGCGATCTTGTTCAAGCCACTGCATTGGGGTTTCCAAGCTGTTCTTCGTAGCATGCTCACAGATCACTAGAGCATCTCTCTGCAGCCAATGGCCTGAAAGCAGGGCTTTGAATACTTCTGAATAGAGTTTTGAAGAATAAGGTGGATCGAGGTAGACCAGGTTGAAACCAGGGTTTTCCCCTGCCCAAGGTTGATTGAACTTGGCGGCATGGCAACCTCTCTTCAGCCAGCTCAGTACGTCATGGCGGATCACTTCAATGTTGCTCTGCTGGGAGAGGCCAGAGGCGGTGGCAATTAGGTTGGCCTGACAGACTTTGGCTGTCTTCGCGTTTCGTTCAACAGCCACCACACGTCGTGCGCCGCTTTGCAACGCCTCACAGCCCATTACTCCACTGCCGCTAAATAGGTCAAGCCAGTGGCAGTCATGCAAGCGTGGGGCTAGCACGTTCATCACTGCTTCACGAACACGACTCGTCGTGGGTCTAGTGCCTTGGCCAGCGGGACTCTGCAGCTTGCGCCCTCCGGAGAGCCTTAGCTGGCTACTCATGGCAAAGGTTTTGCGCCGGTCTCCAGCCACTTCAGCCAGCGCCGCAGCATGTGCTCGCCGGCTGCGGCGGATTTCTCTGGGTGAAACTGACAGGCCCCTAGTCGGCCTTTCCAGACCATCGCTGTGATGTTGTCTCGGCCAAACGGCGCTATGGCCGCAAGATCACTGTTTTGGCTGGGCACTGCAGCATAGGAATGCACGAAATACATCCAGCTGTCTGGATCTTCTTTGTCAAGCAGCGGGCAGTCGTTTCGATGTTGTAGAGCAGCCCAGCCCATGTGGGGAATTCGTTCGCCTTGATTGGAGGGCAGTCGTTGAACGTGGCCCTTAAGCAACCCTAGGCCGGTGGCATTTCCTTCGTCACTCGATTCGAACAACAGCTGCAGGCCCAGACAAATGCCTAGAAGAGGTCGTCCTCCTTTTACCCAACTCTTGAGGTCTGGAACCAATCTGGTCTGCTCAAGGTGCACCATGGCGGGATCAAAGGCACCGACTCCAGGCAAGATCAATGCATCACAGCTGCTGAGGTCGGCGGGCTGCCTCACTATGTGAAGAGCCTTGTGGAGCCTTTCAAAGGCAATCTGCACAGAGTGCAGATTGCCCATGCCGTAATCAATTAAGCCTAGACGTGTAATCAAAGAAACCCTCCGCAATCTGGCCTTTTAGCCATGTGTGGCATTGAATCAGGCCAAGGGTGATCTAGGAGGGCTGGAATCGAAGTTGGATCAAGCTTCAGAGGTACTTTGAAATGGTTCCAGAAAGCGTGGCTTTGGGCACTGCACCAACAACTGTGTCGACTTTTTGACCTCCCTTGAACACCATCAGGGTGGGGATACTCCGAATACCGTATTGGCTGGCGACGTTGGGGTTTTCGTCAGTGTTGAGCTTGAAGACTTTGATCTTGCTCTCGAATTCCTTGGCAATCTCATCGACGATCGGAGAAACCATGCGACATGGGCCACACCAAGGCGCCCAGAAATCAACTAGCACAGGCACGTCGCTTTGAAGGACGTCCTGCTCGAAGGAGGCGTCGGTAACTGCGGCGGCATTGGACATTCCTTAGGTCGTTGATTTTGCGGAAATTTAGCAATCGTTTGTATTTTATTCAGGCTTAAGAGCCTGCACAGGTAGGAACTGTGACGGTCTCTTGCAGAGAAGACGAAAAGCCCGAGCTCGTCGGGCCAGTGTGTGTGAGGAGTGTGTGGGCCGTAGCCCTCACGACTACATACTAGCCATGGTCTCTCTCGGATCCAATCGGGTTTCGCCTGCGATCGGAATGTTTACTTGCCCATGCCTAGCTGCTGGGCTTTCTGATAAACCTTCCCTTCGGTCAGCAGAGATGGGGCGATGACGACTTCAACCTGTTGCATCTCTTTGATCGTACGGGCCCCAAGAGTGCCCATGGATGTTTTGAGAGCGCCTAGAAGGTTGTGGGTGCCATCGTCTAGCAGAGCAGGCCCTCTAAGGATGCGTTCCAGGCTGCCTGTGCTGCCCACCTTGATTCTTGTGCCCCTTGGCAGTACTGGACTGGGAGTGGCCATGCCCCAGTGGAAGCCACGACCAGGGGCCTCCACTGCTCGGGCGATCGGAGAGCCGATCATGACCGCATCGGCACCGCAGGCAATGCATTTACAGATGTCGCCTCCTGTGATGATGCCGCCATCTGCGACGATCGGAACGTAACGACCACTCTCTCGCTCGTATTCCTCTCGAGCGGCAGCGCAGTCCGCTACGGCGGTGGCTTGGGGGATGCCCACGCCAAGAACTCCACGGGAGGTGCAGGCAGCACCAGGGCCGATGCCAACCATCACCCCTGCGGCACCTGCACGCATGAGTTGCAGAGCGACCTCGTAGGTGACGCAATTACCCATCACCACAGGGACCCCCATGCCTTGACAAAGGGCTTCTAGGTCGAGAGTTTGTTGACCTTCAGGACCAATGTGTTCGGTTGAGACCACTGTCGCCTGCACAAAGAAGAGGTCAGCACCCGCTTCTGCAATGGTTTTGCTAAAGCGCATTGCTGCCACGGGTGTGCCACTCACAGCAGCAATGCCCCCCTGATTTTTGATCTCTTTAATGCGTTGATAGATCAGGGCTTCTTGCACAGGTTTGCTGTAGATCTCCTGCATCAGTGGCACGAAGGCGTCCTTTCCGATTGCGGAGATCCGATCCAGTACTGGGTTGGGGTCTTTGTAGCGGGTTTGGACTCCTTCCAGATTCATTACGCCGAGGGCTCCAAGGCGAGATAGGGCAACAGCCATATCGACATTGACAACGCTATCCATAGCGCTCGCAATGATCGGTATCTCACGTTCGATGCCTGCGAGGTTCCAGCAGGTGTCAGTGATCTCCGGGTCTACGGTTCGTCCACCCGGAACAAGGGCGGTTTCGTCGATGCCATAGGCCCGGCGAACGACCTTGGTACGTCCGAGCTGAATGTTCACCACAGACAAAATAAAGTCACGCCAAGTTACCAACTGGGGCGATTCAAATTGTGCCTTGAGGTCAAGGAGCTTTAGCTAGGGCTTGTTGTCAGTTGTTCCACGGAAGGCCTCCCATCGGGTGCGCACTCTGGAGATCACATCCTGTCGATCTTCGCTGCGGATCAGGCGGGTGATTGAAAACCATGACAGCCAGAGGATTCCGGCCAGTTCGAAGAGAGATGGAGCCAGAGGGACGCTCTCAATCGTGGACAAAATACCGCCGTAGATACGAACAAAAATCACAAGGGTGATCAGTGCAGCAATGAGAAGAACGGGTCGTCTCAGTTTTTGCCATTGGCTTGTCTGATCGTCTTGCTTAATCCAGTTGCTCAACTTGAAGAAGTTGCGCAGTCTCTCCAAAAGCAGCTTCAACTCCTCTCCTTGATCAAGGCCTTCGGGCCCGTCTGAGGATGTGGGAGTTGGTGTTGGGCTTGCGGGGATGGTGCTTGGCTTGGAGATAGCAGGGCTGTTTTGAGTTGGAGCAGGTTGTTGTTGAGCTGGTGTCTTAGGGACAGCAGGGTTGGCTTGTGAGGAGGCACCCTGTGCTGCACTCACTTTGAGGTCATCTGAAGCTTCTGAGGATGTGGGAGTTGGTGTTGGGCTTGCGGGGATGGTGCTTGGCTTGGAGATAGCAGGGCTGTCTTGAGTTGGAGCAGGTTGTTGTTGAGCTGGTGTCTTAGGGACAGCAGGGTTGGCTTGTGAGGATGCACCCTGAGCTGCACTCACTTTCAGGTCATTTGCAGAAGCTGAGGACTCAGCGGGTTCAGATGAGGACTCGGTTCCTTCCGTTGCTTCGGAGGTTCCTTCTGCTTTGGATTCCTCAGCCGAGCTCATGGTCCAAATATCACACTCTAAATAGTTTAAGAGGCCTGTTTAATACTGAGCCTTTAGCTGTATTAAGCCCTAACAGTGCACAGGCTGGTTTTTGTTGATGCTGGTGGCTCAATTCATCAGCTTCCGAGATAACCTGATTATTGACAACCAGCTCTTTTATGGCGGATCCATTGGGACCCAGTGACGGCGGTCCCGGCGAGTCCGACGATCGGATAATCCAGACGGACCTGCGCATTGAAATGTCGCGCTCCTATCTGGAGTACGCGATGAGTGTGATCGTTGGGCGTGCGTTGCCCGACGCTCGCGATGGTCTCAAGCCTGTGCATAGGCGCATCCTTTATGCGATGTATGAGTTGGGCCTGACCAGCGATCGGCCTTATCGAAAGTGTGCCCGAGTTGTTGGTGAGGTTCTGGGTAAATACCATCCCCATGGGGATACAGCCGTCTACGACGCGCTGGTTCGCATGGCTCAGGATTTTTCCATGCAAATGCCGTTGATTGATGGTCACGGCAATTTTGGTTCGGTCGATAACGATCCACCTGCGGCCATGCGATACACCGAATCGCGTCTTCAGTCGCTCACGACAGACAGTCTGCTTGAGGATATCGAAGCAGAGACAGTTGACTACGCGGACAACTTTGATGGCTCCCAACAGGAGCCAATGGTATTGCCAGCACGTATTCCTCAGTTGCTGCTGAATGGCTCCTCAGGGATCGCCGTTGGAATGGCTACCAATATTCCACCGCACAATCTCAGTGAATTAATCGATGGCCTGCAGGCTCTGATCAGTAATCCCGAGCTAAGTGATTCTGAGTTGATGACGCTTATCCCTGGGCCGGACTTTCCAACTGGTGGTCAGATTCTTGGTCGTAATGGTATTCGTGAGACCTATCTCACCGGTCGTGGCTCGGTAACGATGCGCGGCGTGGCAAATATTGAGACGATTGAACATCCCGGTCGACCAGACCGGGATGCAGTGATCATTACTGAATTGCCCTATCAGACCAATAAAGCAGCGCTGATTGAGCGGATTGCAGAGATGGTTAATGATAAGAAGCTGGAGGGTATTTCTGATATTCGCGACGAAAGCGATCGCGATGGCATGCGTATTGTCGTGGAGCTGCGACGTGATGCCTACCCCCAGGTAGTGCTCAATAATCTTTTTAAGCTCACTCCTCTTCAGAGCAACTTTAGTGCCCATATGTTGGCGCTAGTCAATGGTGAGCCGGTGCTGCTCACCCTGCGCAAGATGCTGCAGGTATTCCTCGATTTTCGCGTTGATACTGTTGAACGTCGAACACGTTATTTCCTTCGTAAAGCTGAGGAACGCGACCACATCCTGTTGGGTCTTTTGCTTGCTCTCGATCAGCTTGATCCAATCATCGCTTTGATTCGTGCTGCCTCTGATACGGCTACAGCCCGTCAACAGTTGCAGGAGCACCATGGGCTCACGGAGATTCAGGCGGATGCCATCCTGCAGATGCAGTTGCGGCGTTTGACCGCTTTAGAAGCTGACAAGATTCGTTTAGAACACGAGGATCTTGTCACCAAGATCGCCAACTACAAGGACATCCTTGGCCGACGAGAGCGTGTTTTCGGTCTAATTGAGGACGAATTGGCCAAGCTGCGCGAGAAGCATTGCTTGCCTCGGCGCACCGAGATCCTCGATCTAGGAGGGGGGCTCGAAGACATCGACTTGATTGCCAACGAGCGATCTGTGGTGTTGCTCACTGAGACTGGTTATCTCAAGCGCATGCCGGTAAGCGAGTTTGAGGCCACGAGTCGGGGGACACGAGGCAAGGCAGGCACTCGCAGTCAAGGTGAGGAGGCGGTGAAGCTGTTTATTAGCTGCAATGACCATGACACGTTGCTGTTGTTCAGTGACCGCGGTGTCTCCTATGCCCTTCCTGCTTATCGTGTGCCTCAGTGCAGCCGCACAGCGAAGGGAACACCTGTCGTACAGCTCTTGCCCATTCCCCGTGAAGAGGCAATTACCTCTCTTCTGTCAGTTATATCCTTCGATGACGACACCCACTTGCTGATGTTGACGAAGGGTGGCTTTATCAAGCGCACCTCTCTATCAGCTTTCAGCAAGATTCGTTCCAATGGTTTGATTGCTATTGGTCTGGAGGAGGGTGATGCTCTTACTTGGGTGAGGTTGGCAGTTCCTGGTGACAGTGTTTTGATTGCTTCTAGGGCTGGAATGACCATTCATTTCCGACTCTGTGATGAGGAGTTACGCCCCTTAGGACGAACTGCTCGTGGCGTGCGTGCCATGAATTTGCGAGGCGGCGATTCCTTGGTGAGTATGGATGTATTGCCTGTCGAGCTTGCCGATCAGGTCGCCAAGAGTCTTGAGGATGATCAGGATGACAGCGTCGAGACCGTTGTCGTTAGTGATGGACCCTGGGTGCTTGTTGCTTCCGCTAGTGGACTGGGTAAGCGGGTGCCGGTCAATCAGTTCCGTTTGCAGAAACGTGCAGGCATGGGTCTGCGTGCCATCAAGTTCAGGCGCGAAGGAGACGAGTTGGTGGGTTTAAGGGTGCTTGGCTACGGAGAAGAGCTTTTGTTGGTAAGCGAGCGTGGAGTGATTGTGCGTACCAGTGCCGACAAAATTCCTCAGCAGTCAAGGGCTGCTACTGGTGTTCGGCTTCAGCGCTTGGATGCAGGTGATCGCCTCTCTGAGGTGGTGCTTGTGCCGCCTGATTCTGAGGATCAGGACCAGCCAGATGATCGATCTGATCCCAGTGAAGTGGCTGGGGTTGACGACGCTCCTTCCAGCTGACATTGGCCAGCCGTACGGATGTTTTAGTGATGGGAGCCGGTCCGGCGGCCCTCTGTATCGTTGCTGAGCTGGTCGAGCAAGGCTTGGCAGTGAGTGCCCTCGCCTCGCATACACCTGAGCAGCCATGGCCCAATACTTATGGGATCTGGGCTGAGGAGCTTGAGTCTCTTGGGATGGCTTCTTTACTGGGCCAGCGTTGGACCAACACAGTTAGCTATTTCGGTGATGGTGATGACGAGGAGGGTCTTGCTCCAATTCAACATCATTTCGACTACGGCCTTTTTGATCCAGTCGCTTTACAAGATTCATTGCTGAGCCGTTGTGGTGAATTGAGTTGGAATGTTGAAACCGCTGTGAGCATTAAGGTGTTGGGGATAGATACGGAAGTTCTCTGTCACTCTGGCAACGCTTATCGAGCACGGGTTGTCATTGATGCCAGTGGTCATCGCAGTCGATTTATCAGTCGACCTGATCATGGGCCCGTAGCGGAGCAGGCGGCCTATGGCGTCGTGGGACGCTTCAGTTCATCACCAGTGGAGTCTGGTCAGTTCGTATTAATGGATTTTCGTCCCGACCATCTCAGTGATGAACAACGAGAGAAACCCCCCAGCTTTCTCTATGCCATGGATTTTGGTGAGGGAATCTTTTTTGTGGAGGAGACTTCGCTTGCCTGCGCGCCTCCATTGTCATGGAGTGAATTAAGGGAAAGGCTGCATGCACGCTTGTCTCACCGCGGGGTGGAGATTAAAGAAGTGATCCATGAGGAATATTGCCTGTTCCCGATGAACTTGCCTTTGCCTGATCGTCGTCAGCCTTTGCTCGCGTTTGGTGGTGCAGCAAGCATGGTCCATCCTGCTTCGGGCTACATGGTTGGAGCTCTTTTGCGTCGAGCTCCGGCATTGGCAAAGCATTTGGCAATGGCTATGGCTGTGGAGCCTCCTCTGGATTCTTCCGCTCTTGCTCGGGAAGGGTGGCAGGTGCTTTGGTCGCCGGAGCTTGTGCAGCGTCATCGCCTTTATCAGTTTGGTTTGCGGCGACTGATGAGCTTTGACGAAGCTCGCTTGCGCAGCTTCTTTGCCACTTTCTTTCGGTTGCCACGTGAGGATTGGGCAGGTTTTCTGGCCAACACGCTGCCACTACCTCGTCTTCTGATGGTGATGCTGCGGTTGTTCTTGCTTTCCTCCTGGGAGATTCGGTTGGGGATGCTTTTTGGGGCCTCTGCGACCTAGTCACGAATGCGAGCCCAGTCCGTTGCTTGAATGAATGGGAAGAGGCCATCTTCCGATTCGAGTGTGATCAGCCAGTCTTCGGGCAGATGTTGCTTGTCATTGATGGCCTGCATTAATTGCCAGAAACGGTTGAGGTGGCGATGGATACGTTCCTTCGCAAGCTCCGTGGTTGTGCCTGCTCGCAGAATGAAACTCCAGTCGGAGGACTGGGCCAGGAGAAGTTCTCGAGCAGCCTGTTGCAGCAGCCGTAGGTCCGATTCTCGAGCCACTCCTAGGCTGCATCTCTCCACCATTGCTTTTCCGGCTCGGCTCCACTCAGGAACCACCCATGCATTGCTGTCATTGAGCCAATAGTCGTGGTAGCCACCTTGCCCCCAGCTTGAGGGACATGGTTCACAAAGTTGGAGTTGGGGGTTTGATGTGAGCACGTCTCGAAGCCTGGTGAAATTCACTTGCTCCTTGCTGGCCTGGCGGAAGATTTCGGCAAGGAAAGTTGGCCCCTCAAACCACCAGTGTCCAAAGAGCTCTGCGTCAAAGGGAGCCACTAGCAATGGCTCGATGGCCATGGTATTAGCTAATTGATCGAGTTGGATACGGCGACCCTTTAGGTAGAGCTGAGCGTGTTCTTTGGTAAGTGCGCAAGCTATGGCGGGTTCATAAACTGCTTTGGCGTCAAGGGGTGACGTTTGGTCTGTCACTCGATGCAGTTTCAGCCCTAAGGGTCTGGGCTCCTTTAGCCCGATGTCATGGAGTTGTTCGATTGGTAGGTCCCAACCAAGATCCCTATGAAATTCACGGTAAAAAGGGTCTCCTGGATACCCTTGCTGGGCTGACCAGACAGGAAGCGTGGCATCACTGTCTCTGCCGAAGAAGGCCACGCCATTTCGGCTACAGATTGGGGCATACACGCCATAACGTGGACGAGGAGTGGCATGAAGGAGGCCATGCCCGTCGAGCACGGTGTAGCGCAGTCCAGCATCGAGTATCCAACGGTCCAGCCCTTCGTAGTAGGCACATTCCGGCAGCCAGATTCCCAGGGGCTGCTCTCCTAGTAGGCGATGGTGCTCGCGTACGGCAGTGCGCAACTGACCACGCACTGCCTCAGGGTGCTCCCTCAGTAATGGCATGTAGCCATGGGTGGCTCCGCAGGTGAGCAGGTCGACAACCTTTGACCTTTGAAGTTGGGCAAAGCGACCAATGAGATCGCCTTCGCATGCCAACCATTGATGCAGATTTCGTTGGATGATCTCAGCGAGGTGGTCCGCTGCAGGTTGTAGGTCTGAGGACGTTTGGGTTAGGAGGTCCAGACGAACAGCGAGCCAGGCGGGGAATCGGTGTTTTAGATCGTCGTCACTGAGTAGGGAGAGCAGGGTCGGAGAAAGGCTGATCGTGAGCCTGGGGTGTTGGTTGGGGGCTGCGGCAGCTTCTTCAAGAACCTGGAGAAGAGGTAAATAGCACTCAATCAGGGCTTGAAAAAACCAGTCTTCTTCCAATGAACCGGGCTCTGCCGATCGCACATATGGGAGATGGGCATGGAGAACCAGGGCCAGAGCACCTTTGGCCACGTTCTGATTTCAGTGGAGTTGAATGTAGAACGACTTTGTTGATAAAGCGGACCTTGGCTTGCTGAGTTGTCGCTTCGCAGTAGGCAGTCCCCCCTTAGACTCGCTTAACTCATAGTCATTTCGACTAACTCCCTTAAGGGTGCTGTCATGGCCAAGGATCCAGGCCGCGTTTTGATTTTTGACACGACCCTCAGGGATGGGGAGCAGTCCCCTGGGGCAAGTCTCAATCTTGAGGAAAAGCTGGCTATTGCCCAGCAACTCGCTCGTTTGGGTGTGGATGTGATTGAAGCTGGCTTTCCTTTTGCCAGCCAAGGCGATTTTGCTGCCGTGCAACGTATTGCCCAGCAGGTTGGTGGGGATGAAGGCCCAATCATTTGTGGCTTGGCTAGGGCTTCGCGTGCTGATATCAAGGCTTGTGCTGATGCCGTTGCCCCAGCTCCTCGACGACGAATTCACACATTCATTGCCACGAGTGATATTCACTTGGAGCACAAGCTGCGTAAATCTCGGGCGGAGGTTCTGGCGATTGTTCCAGAGATGGTCGCCTATGCCCGCTCACTCGTTGATGATGTTGAGTTCTCTTGTGAGGACGCAGCTCGAAGCGATCCTGAGTTTCTTTATGAGGTGATTGAGGCTGCGATTGCTGCGGGGGCGGGCACCATCAATATCCCCGACACAGTTGGTTTTACAACTCCCTCGGAGTTCGGGGCGTTGATTGCTGGTATCGATTGCCATGTTCCAAACATGAATGAGGCGATTATTTCTGTTCATGGTCACAACGACCTCGGACTGGCTGTAGCCAATTTTTTAGAAGCTGTGAAGAGTGGAGCCCGGCAGTTTGAATGCACGATCAACGGCATTGGAGAGCGGGCAGGAAATGCTGCGCTTGAGGAGCTGGTGATGGCTTTGTATGTGAGGCGGCGTTATTTCAATCCCTTCTTTGGGCGTGAATCTGATAGCCCTACTCCTCTAACGGCCGTTCGCACGGAGGAGATCACCAAGACCTCTCGATTGGTCTCAAATCTCACCGGCATGGTGGTGCAGCCCAATAAGGCGATTGTAGGCAGCAATGCTTTCGCCCATGAGTCAGGTATTCATCAAGATGGTGTGCTTAAAAATCGTCTTACTTATGAAATTGTTGATGCCCGTACGGTTGGGCTGACCGACAATCGGATCTCGCTGGGCAAGCTAAGTGGTCGTAGTGCCGTCCGAGCTCGCCTTGAGGAGCTCGGTTACGACTTGACTCGGGAGGATCTTGACGAGGCCTTTGCACGATTTAAGGATCTGGCCGATCGCAAGCGCGATATAACCGATCGAGATCTTGAGGCCATTGTCAGCGAACAGGTCCAGCAGCCTGAAGCTCGTTTTCAGTTACGACTGGTGCAAGTCAGTTGCGGTAGCAGTCTTAGGCCTACGGCAACTGTCATTCTTGCGCAAGAGGATGGACAGGAGCAGACTGCCGCTGCAGTGGGCACCGGTCCAGTAGATGCTGTCTGTCGTGCATTGAATGCTCTAGCTGGCGAACCTAATGAGCTAATCGAGTTCTCGGTGAAGTCGGTAACGGAAGGGATTGATGCGATGGGTGAAGTCACGATTCGGCTACGTCGGGATGGGCAGCTTTTCTCAGGTCATTCCGCTGACACTGATGTGGTGGTTGCTGCAGCTCAAGCATTTGTGAATGCGCTTAATCGGCTGGTGGCAGGTTGCGGTCGCCAGTCTCTTCATCCCCAACATGATTCTGTGCTAGCTGATCTACGGCCAGGCCTCTGAACAATGGGGCATTTTCCCTATGTGGAGATGAGGCGTAAGAGCTTGGCTTCGCCACTGCTGAAAGGTCTTCAGTTAGGGGTCCTTATCGTGTTGGCGCTTGTCATTCTCCTTCCATTGCTTTGGCTGGTAAGCACGTCCTTGAAAGGGCCCGCTGAAGAGATTTTTACTAGTCCTCCAGCCTTACTACCTGCCGAACCGAGCCTGATGGCGTATTGGCGACTATTCGCCGACAATCCGCTAGGGATTTATTTGCTCAACAGCACAGTAGTGAGCTGTTTGGCGGTGGTAGCCAATCTGCTTTTCTGCTCCCTGGCGGCCTATCCACTCGCTCGGATGCGCTTTGCCGGAAGAGGTCTGGTCTTGGCCCTTGTGGTGGCAACCATCCTCATTCCTTTTCAGGTGGTGATGATCCCTTTGTATCTTTTGATGGTGCAGTTGGGATTGCGTAACTCTCTGATGGCCTTGGTGATTCCACAGGCCGCAACAGCCTTTGGGCTCTATCTCTTGCGACAGAGTTTTTTGACGGTGCCCGTGGAACTTGAAGAGGCTGCGCGAATCGATGGTTGTAGTCGATTGGGTGAATGGTGGAACGTGATGATTCCGGCTGCTCGTGCTGATCTAATCACCCTGGCCATGTTTGTGTTTATCGGCACTTGGAGCGATTTCCTTTGGCCTTTGGTGATCTTGGATGACCACAGCCTTTACACCCTTCCACTCGGCCTACAGCAGCTTGCCAGCAGCTTCTCCCTTGACTGGAGAATTGTGGCGGCTGGGTCGGTGGTATCGATTTTGCCGGTGCTGGCACTCTTCATCCTTTTGCAGCGCTTTATCCTCCCTAGTTCAAGTGGTGATGCGGTGAAGGGATAGGTTTTTGATCGCCAAGATTCCAGCCCAGGCTCTTATCAAGACTTTGAGGGTTCTATGAATCTCAAGGTTATGGTGACAACCCTGGAGCTGATGGTGTGGCTGGAGGTTCAGGTTGCATTCGCCATGGGTCAGATTGACTGTGGATGTACTCTTTTTGCGGCTTGGTGATTTGTCGTTGTTGTTCGATGAGTTCGTTAAGCCTTTCACCTTGATTATTGAGCCGGATCTGAAGGCTGTGTAGTTGCTCGCCCAGCAAACGGCTGCTGCTTGTTTGTGGTTTTTGTTCAAGCTCACTCAGCCGTTCCATAACCTGGTTAAGGGTGTTGGTCTGCTTGGCAACCGCTTGCCAAATCACGATAAAAAGCACTGTGAGCATGCTCATCCCTCCGGCACCAATCAGCCGCCAGCCTTTCCAGTTCTTCATGCCGTCGTTAAGGAGACTTTATGGGTGTAGCGGTTCTGTGTTGACTTTGCATCTATGGAGCTACAAATTCAGGCATGCTCGAACGCATCATCTGCCAATTTGCTGCTGGCTGATGTAGACCGATCACTCTCGCATTGGGGTCGTGTCGATTAAGGACCTGGACCGTCTGTTGGCTTTGAGGAAGGAGGATCCATTGCTCGATAAGCAACTTGAGGACGCTATCGAGGTTGAGCAGTTCCTGGAGTTGGCGCAGGAGCATGGGCTTGATGTGACGGAAGCTGATCTTTTTGCTGCTCAACAACGCGATGAGGGTTCTCTTCCTGCTGAGGAATTGCAACGCCGCATGGCTGAAGAGTCTCGTCGTTTGCGTCACTTCATCCAAGGCTGACAAGATTGATGAGGATGGCGTCTAAGCAAGACGACTCCATAGGAGTTTGTGTGCTGGTTGCCAAAAGTTAATGTGGCGCCATAAATTCGACGTTGACCTTTTCGATTGACTGGCTATTGATTCAGCATGACTTTGAATGATTGATGATTGAATACATACTTTTAGAGATAAATATAGTAGTTATGTTATGGCAATAACAGGATTTATCCCATAAATTTCTTGTGGCAAATCCTAAATTTCGACCTGCGATTTTTACTGCAAGAAACAATCGCTCAAAGGCTGCAGGTTAAAATATGAACAGCTTGTAGTTGCTTGATCTTCACTAGCTTTCTGGATCTATAGAAGTGTATTTCTTGCATTGAAAAAGAGTTTGTGCGGCAGTCTTGTTGATCAAGTCATGGCAGCCTCATTAGAGAGATGGGTTTTTGGCAGGGAAGAACACTGCTAGAGAGATCGTTTTCTGGTTGTGCAAGTTTTTTCACAGTCGTGAGATTATGGGTGTGTTGAGCAAATGAAGAAATATGGCGCCCCAACGACTGCTTTACAGGTTGGTTGCTCTTGATGGAACTCCCCACCCTGTGCTGGATGCTCCATATGAGTCAGAGGAAGCAGCTCTTGCCGCTGCAAAGAATTGGTGTGATGGACAGGGGCTAAAATGCTCAATCAGTCAAAGGGCTATTGGTGTTGAAGTGATGACGCGTAGTGGGTCTTGGCGAACTGTGGGCTATCCCAGAAATTGACGCTGACCCATTGTGCCAACTTCATACTCGAGTGGCTAAATATACAGTTAGGCCTTTGGCGATTATGTACAAATACACGTTTAAATATAAGAGAGGTTACTACTATTGCTGGTGAGGATGTCGTGGACCTGGTTAATTGTTGATTGCCTGATCTTGAGTCCGGTTGTCAGCCCAGCGGCTACTCATTGGCTGGATTGACTAGACGCTATTTGATTAGCCAGCTTTACAACATTTGGATGAGTAAAATGCTCATCCTTAAGGGATCAGAGGTGTAGAGGCGTCACGACGCCGGAGCCCAGATTCCTCCCTGAGCGCTTGGCGGCGTTGTGCGAAAGGAAGGTCGTCGAACATTGCCGAATCGAAGGTTTCCTCTGGCATGTTGGTGTCGCTAAGGATGTCATCCTGCTTGGCATAGTCCAAGGCAGCCCAGCTTGGTTGCATTGGTAGCAGAATTAAAAGAGCTGCTGTCACTGCGGTGAAAGCCCTAATAATCAGGCTGAGCTGATTGCGCAGCTGCGCGCTATGGTTTTGTGGTTGGTTCTTTTGTGACACCTTGGCCACAGTGCTGAAATGTCTTTTTAACAAATGGCCAGCCTTTCTGGTTGGAAAACTATAGGGTCTATTGGGCACTTGGGCTGGCAGTGCATTGACTTGTAAAAGTGAGCGAGTGTTAAGAGGATCTATTTTAATTTTAATTGATTTTCTATTTTAGGTAAGAAGAATGCATGAGAAGCTTGGCAATGGTCTAGTCTTAAATTTTCTGTACCGATGCCTTTGAAAGCAGGGTTTGAAGCTTGATGCGAATAAAAGTTGGCTTTATTTTTAAATAGTCAAGAATACTTGCCTTGGTATTTTGGTGATTCTTTGTAGCTTTTCTCAAGGAGCTTGTCGATATGTACTGCAAGGATAGGATGAAAAGAAGGATGTAAATTGGCGATAGGCTCTTTTGGCTTCAAGATTTAGTCTGCGGAGACTTGAGCTTAATCTGACTTGTATCAGCAAGGCTTTATTCTTTGATTTCTGCAGAAGTTTTAGGCGGATCGTATTTAGGGATTTGCAGGGTTTTTCTTGAAGAGATTCCTGGAGGGATTGGTCTAAGAAATGATTTCATCGTTGGGATCCTTGTGAGCCTGATCGGCAAAGCTTTCCGATCAGTCCTTAAACGACTAACTCGTGACTCGTCTTGGTTGAATGTGGGGAGCCTCCAGCCCCTTCCTCTGGCTGATGAGGGCCCTGCTCAGCGCATTTGGTCAACCTCATGCTGAATCGCTCATTGCTTTGAGGATCCCTGGGGGACGTTTGCTCTGAGGAGCTTGAATGAAAACCGGAGAAGTTCGGTGCATTGAAGCAACCAACGCGGCCGATCTGTGTCCAATAAGAACAGAGGATTGCCCGATTGGCTGTGGTGTTATTGCGATGGTTGGGATGCTTGGTGGTTTCCTTGTCTGGTTTGGCTTGGCTTGATGTTTGCAATGCCAGTAGCTGGGAGCAGATTGGTCGTTATCAAAACCTTTTGCAGCAGGCTGGTACGAATACTCTGGTAGCAGATGACTGTCCATCAGGATTGATGGGTGCTTTTCATGTTGGCAGAAATGCAGTGCTGCTTTGTGCCAACAACCTTGAGGATGATCCGACAGAGGTTTGGCCAGTGCTTGCCCATGAGTCGGCCCATGTGATGCAAGCTTGTAAGGACGGTCCCTTGTTGGCAGATCATCAGCTAGGCAAAGCACTTTTAACTGTGCAACGGAGCTCTCCGGAGGTGGTGAGGGAGCTTCGCCTCTATCACCAGAGTCAACAACGTGAGGAGGTTGAGGCACGCCTTGTGCAGGCCCTTCCTTTTGAGGAAGTGAAAAGTCTTTTTTTGCAGTACTGTGCCGATCGCTTAGAGCCTTAGCTCATTCAGAGTGGTCCACCGCGCCATAGGTGGTCATGGCAGATGATTTGACCACGTCTCTAACAGGGCCCACGATTGATAGCGAAAGTCATCTCACTTCCCTGGGCGAAGATTGGTGCCGTTATGTGGTTTTGGCGTTTGATGGCGGTGATCTTGGTCTGCAAAGTTCTGCCCAAGTGACGAAAGCTCTTTGCTAACTAAGCCCCCTGATCCAGGAGATTGAAAGCCTTTGCTTGGGCTGGATTGAGTGGGTCATGGCCTCTCCTCTAGGCTGTAAAGAAGCAGTAGCTCTGCTGTTTTCCACTCTTGAGACTGAGCTTGAGAGTGCAGGAGAAGTCTCTAGCGATGAGACCGCAAACAATGGCGCCGCCGCCGAAAAGTCTTATCAAGGTGACGTTCTTGTCGATCCGCGAGCTCAGTCCAATTCCTGAATCAACCTGATTTCTTTTAGAAGCGTCTAGTAGGCCTGCTTACGTTGGCACTAGTCAGAGTCTTTGTGATGAGTGCTGTGGTTCGTGGTTATTGGTTGATGGCCTGGATCGGCTTGCTAGCCAACGTGGCGGCCCTCCCCATTATTGGAGTGGTTGCATTTACTAATCAGGCTCTGCAAATAACCAATATCAGCCTCGCCTTTAGCCTCGCCTGGCCGGCTGCCATCGTTGGCATCGTGGCATCTGCTGGCCTTTTGGCTGAGCGGCGATGGGGCGTCATCGTTGCCATTGTTGCTTTATCGATGGCCTTAGCAGGGTCGTTGCCTTACGGAATTGTCCGCCTGGTTTTGGATAAGGCATTGGTGGTGCCTGACTCTCAGGCTCTTGGTGGCTTGTCGCTGCTGATGTTCGTTGTGAATCTGCTGGCGCTGCTTTATTGGTGTCGTCCGATTCATCGTCAAGGAGGTCGACTTTGATCTCAGTTGATGATGATTGTCTGATCAGTTTTCATTGCCTGTTCATTGAGCTCGCGTGGGCTTAATGAATGAGGATTTTATTTCAGGATTCCTGGCTAATGGCTGTGGAGAAGCCACCAGGCTTATTGAGTCAGCCTGGTCTTGGTGTTGATCAGCAGGATTCTCTGATTGGTTGCCTGCAGGTTGTTGACCCAGAGCTGCGATTGGTGCATCGCCTTGATCGAGACACTTCAGGGTTGTTGTTGTTGGCGCGAGGGGCTGAGAGCTTGCGGCGTTGCAGCATGCTTTTCTCAGCACGTCGAGTGCGCAAGCTTTATGTGGCAGTGGTGGTTGGCCGGATGAAGAGCAATGCTGGAACGATCAGCTTCCCGATGGCGCGGCTGCAGAAGAATCCGCCGTTATATGGCAAGCATCCGCAAGGAAAAGACAGTCGATCACAATGGAGGCTTAGAAGCTGCAACGCAAAAGGCTCAACGTTATGGCTTTGGCCCTTGACAGGTCGATCCCATCAATTGCGCGCACATTTAGCAAGTGTTGGACATCCGATTTTGGGTGATCCGATTTATGGCAAAGAAGCTGTCTTTGAAAGGATGTATTTACATGCGACAGCCTTGAGCTTTCGTCATCCTTTTACGGGTCAGAGGCTTCGCCTACGAAGTAGGGCTCCATTCCTTGCAGCTCAGGAAAGTTAAGCAAGAGAAAAGTACGAGCTCAGAAATGTAGCTAGGGATTGCTTGGTGGTTGCTGAAATAGAAGAATTTCGAGCAACTTAGCAAGTGCTTTCTTGTAGAGCTTTTGCGTTGCCAAGTTGCGATTGTTGATGTTGCTTGAACCTTTCACCGAGACTTAGATTTATTTGATAGTGATTAGATGCCGATATAAATCTGTAAGGCATTGATTTGATCCTTTCAGTTTCTTGCTGCTAATCGGGGAACCCCTTGCGAGCAGGTATTGGATAAGGGATACGGCGATGGCGCATGCGTCTCCAAACGCGTACGAAAGCACGCCTCACGAGCTCTACTTCGGCTCGGCTGAGGCTGCTTTTTCTCAGTTGGCCATCCCGTTGCCGCTCCTCAATAATTCTCTTCACGGTGTAGTGTGCCTCCCTATCAGAGGTGTTCGGTGGTAGGGAGCGAAGGCATGCTTCACAACCGTCGGCCAGCATCAAGACTCCGGTCTCGCGGGAACGAGGTATTGGTCCCCGGTAGCGGAAGTTTTTTTCTGCAGCGGAGGGGTCTAGTTCTCTTGCGCGATGAAGGAAATACCCCATCTTCAAAGTGCCTTGATGTTCAGGGATGAAGTCCGCCACTCGGCGCGGTAAGCGGTAGCGACGGGCCAGTTTTAAACCCTCATCAACATGGGCTTGAAGCACTTCCGCGCTGCCGTGGGGATTATTAAGTTGTTCGTGAGGATTTTCCTCTCCTTCGATCTGATTCTCGATAAACCACTTTGGTGCGTGGAGCTTGCCAACATCGTGGTACAAGGCACCCGTACGGATCAGGTCTACATCGGCACCGATGGCTCTGGCCCCTTCCTCTGCAAGCCCACAGATCATCAATGTGTGTTCGAAAGTCCCTGGAGCTTCTGAGGAGAGACGGCGTAGCAGAGGGCGCTCTTGATCGGCCAATTCCAACAAGCGGGCTCTGGTGAGCAGGCCAAAAGAGGTCTCCAAAATTGGGGTCAGCAGGATCGCCAGCATCAGCAAGATGCCCATCAGGAGTGCTTCTGAGAGAAGTTCGCTGAAGTTGGGTGTAAATCGTCCCCAGGTGCCGCCGCCTGCACTCAGGAGCAGCCACTCAGCCAGCAGGGCTGCTAACGGCAACAAAAAGGCCATTTGCAACAGCTGGGCCCTGCTACGCAGACGGCCGGCATAAAAAGCTGCCACAGCAGCAACGATACAGGCAATCATCATTCGACCTTCGCCAAGGCCGTTGACTGGCATAGGCCATAGCAGGCTCTCTACAGCCATCCATGCCAGGCCACAGCTCGTGCCAAGACCTTGGGCGAGTATTAGTGTTGGCGGCACGATTAGGGCTAGTGGGCTCACCGCAGGAACCAACCAGAGCTTGCTGACCTGAGTGATCAGCAGCAATCCAACGGCCAGTAGGCCATGACGTGCTTCTAGGCAGGGACGCTCCCGTCGCATGATCAGCAGCATCACGCCACAGCCGGCGAGGGCTGTACTGAATCGGCTGAGCCAAGGTCCCCAATCTGGGCCTCGACTGACAAGGCCGAAGTGATTTAAAACGGCATAGCCCCTTGGGCTGATGGGCTCTCCTTTGCTCGTGATCAGATCGCCGCGGCGGACTTCAATGATTGGGAGGTCTTGTTTGGTGATCAGCTCTTCAATGAGGCGTTGGCTGAGGGCTGGATCTGTGCGCAGATTGCTACTGCCTTGATAGGAGGTAGCTAGCAGCTT
Organism: Prochlorococcus sp. MIT 1303; assembly: GCF_001631965.1. Classification (NCBI taxonomy): domain Bacteria; kingdom Bacillati; phylum Cyanobacteriota; class Cyanophyceae; order Synechococcales; family Prochlorococcaceae; genus Prochlorococcus; species Prochlorococcus sp. MIT 1303. Next base: position 79,905 of record NZ_LVHK01000041.1, on the reverse strand, counting down.
GCTGCTAAGGCTTCTGGCAGGGCCTTTCCGCTCACCTAGATCGGCTAATTGAATTGAGGCCGCCTCTTGTAGCTGCTCAAGGGCGAGATTGTTTAGTCCTTGACTAAGCATGCGTTCTGAGGCACGGCGGATGGCCATATCCCAGCGTTTTCGTTCTAGTTGGGAGCGCGTCTTGAGCCAGATTTGTTCTTCAGCGCTGAGATTGACAGGCCCTATCCGTCCGGTATCAATATTGCGTGCAACACGTTCCAGCTCAGCGAGATTGCGCTCTAGCTGTTTTTTGAGCCGGGTTGTTTCTTGTTGATCGATCACTTGTACAAAGGTGCTCTGTACGAGCTGAGAGCGCCTTTGTTCGTGAGCTTCAGTGTCAACGACGCGAGCATCCCTGGGCGCTCGCGCCTCAAATGGAGCTGGAAGTCCTGGGCTCAAATTCGGTTGAAACAACCAGGGCCAGCTAGAGATGATTGCTACAGCAAAGCAACTCAGCAGGAGTGCAGCCTTGTAGGGCATTGACCAGCGGAGCACCGGACGCCGCGGCGACTCGCTGCTTAACCAGCTCTGCCAGAGCCTGTTTAAGGTTGGAAGACGGACCACAGAAGCTGGCACTTGTCCTAAACGCTAGCTCTCTTCTGCGTGCATGCTTGGGGAAGCATCGGATCGGTGAATGGCCTTTAGGCTTGATGGCAAACAACTGGCCGCAGAATTGGAGCAGCGTCTCCAAGCTGAAATTGCGGCTGGCTTGCTGCCAGCCGGAAGGCCGCCAGGGTTAGCTGTGTTGCGTATCGGGGACGACCCCGCCAGTGGGTTGTATGTGGCCCACAAGCAGAAAGCTTGTGGGCGTATTGGCGTGGCCAGCTATCTAACCCATTTGCCGGAAACGGTTTCAGCTGCAAAGGTTTTGGCCACGATCCAGGCCTTAAACATCGATGAGCGAGTGGACGGAATTCTTTTGCAATTGCCTTTGCCAAATGGCCTTGATGAAGGGCCTTTGCTTGCTGGGATTGATCCAGAGAAGGATGCCGATGGTCTGCATACCCTCAACCTTGGCCGATTGTTGAAAGGTGAACCTGGGCCGCGCAGTTGTACCCCTGCCGGTGTGATGGCCTTGTTGGCACGCCATCAGATTTCTTTGGAGCGGAAAAGGGCTGTTGTGATTGGGCGCAGCATCCTGGTAGGCCAACCAATGGCATTGATGCTTCAGGCTGCAAATGCCACCGTGAGCGTGGCCCATTCTCATACAGGTGATCTGGCCTCGTTAACTCAGCAGGCCGATGTGTTGGTGGTAGCGGCCGGGCGGCCACAAATGATTGGCTCAGAGCATGTCAAGCCAGGAGCAGTGGTTGTCGATGTTGGCATTCATCGCCTTCCCGCAGATCCTGAGCTAGGGACGCAAGCCAAGGCCAGGTTGTGTGGAGATGTACGAGCTCAAGAAGTTGAACCCTTGGCAAGTGCATTGACCCCTGTTCCTGGTGGTGTAGGTCCGATGACCGTGACCATGCTCTTGGTGAATACCGTGGCTAGATGGCAGCAGCATTGCGGTTTGCCCTTCGGCCTGAGAGATTTGCTGCTTTGAGAGTGGTTGGCCTGAGAGAATCCCATGAACGAGACAAGGTTCATGGCGGCGGCGGTCAGCACCTTCTTCGATTTCCCCGCCTATTTGGCTGCGGCCAAAGCCAGCGTTGAAGAGGCTTTGGATGATTCGCTTGGCCCTGAGCGCCCTGAGCAACTCAGGGAGGCCATGCGCTACTCCCTTTTGGCGGGCGGTAAGCGATTGCGACCGATCCTTTGCTTGGCAGCTTGCGAACTTGCCGGAGGTGAGTCAGAGCAGGCGTTATCCACGGCCGTTGCTCTTGAGATGATTCATACGATGTCGTTGATCCATGACGACCTACCCGCCATGGATAACGATGATTTGCGTCGTGGCCGCCCCACGAACCACAAGGTTTACGGCGACGCCGTTGCCATTCTCGCGGGCGATGCGCTGCTCACGCGTTCTTTCGAGATGGTTGCTTTGCGCAGTCCGGGAGTACCCCCGGAGCGGTTGCTGAAGGTCGTTGGCGAGCTTTCTCTCGTTGCCGGTGCTCCTGGTTTGGTGGGGGGGCAGGTTGTGGATCTGGAGTGTGAGGGCAAAGAGGTGGATTTGGATACCTTGGAGTTCATTCATCTCCATAAGACCGGGGCCTTGTTGAGTGCTTGTGTGATCTGCGGAGCATTGATTGGTGGTGCAGAAGACGATTTGATCGCTGCACTACGCATCTATGCGAGAGGCATTGGTTTGGCGTTTCAGATCATTGATGACATCCTTGATTTGACTGCGAGTAGTGATGTTCTTGGCAAAACTGCTGGCAAGGATCTGCTTGCTGATAAGACCACCTATCCCAAATTGTTGGGTTTAGAGGAATCCCGTCGGCGTGCAGAACTCCTTGTGAGCGAAGCCAAGGCAGCACTAGAGCCTTGGCAAGCTTCTGCTGCACCTTTGCTGGCACTAGCCGATTACATCACCAGCCGCGATCGATGATTGTCAGCGACTCTTCCCCATCAGCGTGGCTTGGACTTTTAGATAATGCTGTCTTGGCTTGGGGGCTTGCCGCGTGTGGCTTGGCTCAGCTTTCCAAGCTGATTGTGGAGTTAATTTTTTATCGTCGCTGGCGACCTGCAGTGCTTCTTGAAACGGGTGGCATGCCTTCGAGCCATTCGGCCCTTGTGACTGCTACAGCAGCAGGTGTGGGATGGGAGATGGGCTTTGATCATTCAGGATTTGCTCTTGCAGCCACTGTGGCTTTTGTGGTCATGTATGACGCCAGTGGGATAAGACGTGCTGCGGGATTTACCGCAGCACGGGTGAATCTTTTGCCTGTGGAGACCTGGCCCACTCCACCAGAAAAACAGCTCAAAGAAAGCCTTGGTCACACTCGTTTTGAAGTATTAGTGGGCAGTTTGATCGGCCCTGCAGTGGCGTTGCCGGGATTGGTTTTTGTTGGTTCTCCACTCCATCTCAGCCAGTTATTGGGTATGACATTGGGGTGACGCAGTCTTCTTTAGATCCTGCGACTGTTGAGCTCACCGCAGATCAGCAGCAGGCTGCCGAAGCGTTCAGTTCTTGGTTGGATGATGCGAATCATGGCAATCCCTTTGTTCTGAGTGGTTTCGCTGGCAGTGGTAAGACGTTCCTTTCGATGCGATTGTTGCGTCAGGTGGAGGACGCTGGACTGTGTTGGACAGTTGTTGCGCCAACTCACAAGGCTGTTGGTGTGCTTCGTCAGGCTTTGGACCTTGAAGGCCTCAGGCCCACCTGGTATCCCTCCACGATTCATCGGCTGCTTCGCCTGAAATTGAAGCGGCAGGGTGATCTTGAGTTGTGTGAGTCAACAGAGCAAACGGCCCAGTCTCTAGAGCAATTGGGCCTGGTTCTGATCGATGAATCTTCGATGATCGACAGCACCCTGCTGGGTCTTGCTCTGCAGTGTGCCCACCCCTTTCGGACACGTCTCGTTTTTGTAGGCGATCCTGCTCAACTGCCTCCTATCGGTGAGGCCCAAAGTCCTGTGTTCTCGATGCATAGAGCCTGTACAGCAACATTGCAGCAGGTGGTGCGTCATCAGGGCCCTGTGTTGCGATTGGCGAGTCGTCTTCGCGATGGCAGCTTGCCCTGTCAGTCCCCGCCATGCTTTCCCTTGATTGAGGATGAGCTGGGCCGGGTTGGATGCATGGATCAAAACAACTGGCTGAAGCGAGCTCAGGCTGCCTTGCAATCCGCGGCCATTCAGGATAACCCTGATGCAGCAAGGATTCTTTGCTACACGAATCGCAGCTTGGAGCAATTGGTTCCCCATGCAAGGCGGGCGATTCATGGTGATATGGCCGATCAGTTGCCGGTACTCCCCGGAGAGGTCTTGATTGCACGCAAAGCAGTCATGGCACCGGCTTCTCGTAGTGGTGCCGAGACTGGCGAGGAACCCGACATGGTGCTCGGATCAAACCGAGAGGTGGTTGTCCGTGACGTCACTCCGGAACGCTGTGACCTTGCAGAGTTTGGTTTAGAAGGACAAAGCGATTGGTCTGTGCCGGTGGTTGACACCCTGACGGCCAAAGTTCGAGCAGGCGAGCTTGATTTGGAGTTGCGTTTGCAGCCGCCAGTTGGTTCTGAGGGCAGACGTTTGCTCGATACCACGTTGCAAAGGCTCAGGGTTGAGGCAAAAGCGGCGGGCAAAAGGGATGGTCGCTCTTTGTGGCGGCGTTTTTTTCTGCTTCGAGATGCCTTCGCATCATTGGGGCCTGCGGCGGTTCTTACCGTCCATCGCAGCCAGGGGAGCAGCTTCGGGGAGGTGTTTGTTGCTGGTGATGTTTTCTGGCCTCAAGATCTCACCTTGAGACGACAACTGGTTTATGTGGCTGTTAGTCGCGCCCGTACAGGTGTGTGGCTTGTTGGGAAAACAGGTGCCGCCGCCTCACCAGGTCGCTGGTTGGATCAACTCAGATCACAATCGTCAGACCGCTGATTCCTTGCCAACCAAGGTAGGCACCTAGAGCAAAACTCACCCCACCAACGATTAAGTCACCTTTGGCAAATAAAAGTTGTTTGCCAGATTGCAGCAAGGGAATCACGCGTTCTCTGCCAATGATCACGGCGACTAGGGGGATCAGTAACAGCAGGCTCGATCCAAATGTGAAAAACACCAAGCCAACGATTTCTTGCCAGCTGGGGAGGCTTGCGGCTAGTACCACGGCTGAAGTCTTGGCAAATAGGAAGAGGTCATCTGGGCTGATGAGTTCTGTTAGCGCACCAACGGCGATCAAAAGCGGCAGCGGCAAATTGATAAATCGTTCGATCGTATGGGTCCAGGCTGGTTGTTCTTCTCCTGCAGCAAACGAACGCAAGAGCTCCTTTAATCCCAACGAGATCAAAGCTCCTCCGCCAAGAAGGTCGAGAGCTGTTCGATGATGAGAGCCTTGGGTCATGTCCAATACCAAGCTGTGGCCCACAGTCAGTAGCAGGATGACGGTGACCAGAGTGGTTACGATCCAGCCAGTAACGAACCAACTTCCCCGCTGAATCGGTTTAGGACCTAGCAGTAGGAGAAGCAGGACCCCTAAATGGATCGGCGAGAGAGCTAAGCCGGTGCCAAAGGCCAACAGTTCGGCCCATAGGGTGGTGTCAGCCATTGAGGCGATCAGGTGAGCTTGTCAATATTCGCTCATGATCAATGGTCAATCTTGGCGCAAGAACCTTTCGTTGTTCGATTTAGAACTTGCCACTGCAAAGGGCATTCCAGCGTGTGATCACGCGCTGTTCTCTTTCGAAACCAAGAATGCAAATGCTGCCGGTATCGAGTCTGAACAGTCGGCCGGCTGCGGCTCCAAGGCCTAGCCAGGTGCCAGTTAGGGCTCGCAAGATATGTCCATGGGCGAAGAGAACGATGTCACCCTTGTTTGAGATGCCGAGGGCATGTTCAATGATTCGTTCACAACGCTCTTGCACGGCAGTAGCGTGCTCGCCACCAGGACAACCCTGATCCCAAACAGTCCACTCAGGAACGGTTTGACGGATCTCTGCTGTGGTGATGCCTTCATAGTTTCCGTAGTTCCACTCGATCAGCTCCGGCAGGATTTCAGCGTGCATGTCAAGCTCAGCCAGCGCACAGGTGCGCATGGCTCGTTGCAGGGGAGATGAAAGCACAGCAGCAAATCTCACGCCTTTGAGCACAGGAGCAAGAGCCTTCGCCTCTTCTTCCCCTTGGGGTAGCAAGGGGAGGTCGGTGCTACCGGTATGGCGGCCTTGGAGTGCCCATTCGGTAGCACCATGGCGGATGATCCAAAGTTGACGAGATGTCATGCAGGACGGTTGCTGCTGGCTGAATTTTGACGAGCATCTTCAAATGATGTCTTCCTGGGTTTGTGCTGTTCAGAAATCACTTTTTGCTGGGATTGATTGCGGTTCGAGTGCGGCTCGCCATCGACGGGAGATCATTGAGCAGCTCGCCCAGTGGAGGTGCACCCAGCTGGCATGCAATGTCTGATGGCTCCATCCTTCTTTGTGTTGAGGAACCCGCCACCCTTGAACTTGCCATAGAGAGCTTGGTTTGTTGATCTTGTGTGGTCGATCAAGAAGGTTGTTTAAGCCATCGTTAGGGCTCGTGGGGTGGAGTTCCCAGCGGTGGAATTCATGGCCCATCAGTCGATCACCTTTGCGTACAACAAGACTGTCTTCTGTGCCATCAAGGCTGCGATAACCCACTTGAAGGGAGCCTTTTTTGGCATGAAAAGGAAGTAGGCCTGTCATCGGATGGGCTTGTCCTTCCAGATCAGTGAGGGTCTGTCCAAGCAGAAGCATCCCGCCACATTCGGCATAAATCGGGCGCCGTCCATACCAGGCCCGTAGGTCTGCCATGCTGCGATCACATTGACTAAGACTCGCCGCATATTGTTCGGGGAAGCCGCCTGGAAGGATCACACCTTTCGCTTGTGCAGGTAGGGGTTCATCCTCCAGTGGTTTCCAGGGCAGGACTGGCATCCCAAGAGCTTCAAGGCAATCTTTGGTTTCTGGATAGCGAAAGTGAAAGGCATCGTCTTGAGCGACTGCTACAGGCCGTAGTGGTTGTGGTGATTGGATGCTCTTTTCTCCAAGCAGGGCATGAATTGGATCTATTGCCGGGGTAGGCGCGCGGAGCAACGTTTTGAAGCTCGTTAGATCGAGATGAGTTTCTGCGAGGGCACTCCAGGCTTGTAGTCGAGCTTCCAATCGCTCAAGCTCATGGGCTGGAGCAAGGCCGAGATGTCTGCTGGGAAGATTGAGTTCAGGATCTCGGGGCAAGCAACCGAGCACTTTTACATCAATACTGTTGAGGACTTCTTTCAGTAATTCTTTGTGGCGATTGCTATTGACCCGGTTCAACACCACCCCGGCCAGAGTCAGTTGTGGATCGTGGTCTCGAAAGCCTTTAACAAGGGCCGCTAGGGAGCCTGCTTGGCCGCTTGCATCCACGACAAGCACGACTGGTAGTTGCAGGTGACGAGCTACGGCAGCAGTACTGCCTTGCTGCGATGTGCCGACACCATCGAATAGGCCCATGACGCCTTCCACCAGCGCAAGGTCGGCAGCTGCACCAAAGCCATGAAAGCTGTTTTGCACCCAGTCGGGGCCACAGAGCAGTAGGTCAAGGTTTCGACAGGGTCTACCGGAAGCAACTGTTAGTTGTTGCGGGTCGAGATAGTCGGGTCCCACCTTGAATGGTTGGAGGCTTAGATCACGGCTGCGTGCCCAGGCTGTGAGGGTGAGGCTTAGTAAGGTTTTTCCAGTGCCACTGGCTGGGGCAGCAATCACACAGGCCATGACGGGTGGCGGCTGAAAAAGGGCTTCGCCAAAGGGGGGTCTTAGCTAAGCAGCTTGGCAGCAAGGGGGGCTGCAGCGGCAAGCAGGGGGGTGGTGGTGTTATGGCCACCAGCGAGGAGTCTGGCTACATCCATCTCTACAGAGGCGACCTGCATGGGGACGACTTCTTCAATCAGCTCCATGCTGGCCATGCCACCTGCTTCGAGTCTCATGCAGCCGCCAGATTCGGCACAGAGAATCACGCAAACGGCATGTTCGAGTTGTGCATCTGGCTTGCAGATCAACCTGACCCCCACGATCTGGCCAGGATGAATGCTCGGTTGCCCCATGGGTACAGGCATAAGGCGAAAGTGAACAGTGGTGCCATCGGTTCGGCGGAATTCGGCAGCAATCCCTTCCCCTTTTATTGTCTGGGCGGCTTGTAATTGCCATCCCAGTCGATCGGCGATCCAGGCGGCTAACAACAGACCCTGGACGGGGTGATGACCCTCAACGTCGATTTCGAGCTGATCAACATGACTAAGGGCATTGCGGCGGTGTGGTGGGTCAAACACCATTGCGAGGTGTTCTCGCCAAGTGCGCAGTCTTAACCAATTCAGATCATTCACCGCTCGGCCTGCTTCCACATGGGCATTGAGCAGCTCAATGCAGCGATGGGGATCTCCTAGTGCTGTATCGATCACCAGGCGCCGTGGGGTCACAGCCAGCCGCTCGAGCAATTCGGGGGCTTCGTCCAGGCTGCCGTTCCACCAGACCCAGGAGGGCAGTTCTGCAGGTAGTAGAGGTTGAAGGATTCCCAGCCCAGCTGTTAGGGCGTGATGGTCACCGCGAAGCACCACCACATCTCCGCAGGCGCTGTTTCCTCCTCCTTCTTCTGGTAATGGGCAATAGGCAGCCACGAGTGTCTCGAGGTCATGCCCCTTCTCGAGGGTTGGTGCCAGTGTGATCAGGCGTCGGGGTTCTAAGGCACTGATGGCAGCATCAATGTGTTGCCCACGTAAATCTTCGCCATGTTGATTGCCTTTGCGATTGGCAAGGACTGCGGCAACACTTGAATCCAGAGGAGGTGTGCTGTGGGGAAGATCACCTTCGGTAACGGCTTTGCGGGCAGCTTGGATGAGCTCTTGGCTCTGCGATCCAATGATCGGGCCATCAATCTGGCCGGTTCTAACCAGCTGCTGTTCGACCCAGGCCGGCTGCCAAACCAGCAGGGAGAATGTTTTGGCGCCTGTGTTGCCAGGTTGATCGTTTAACCAGAGCTGCTCGAGATAGCTAGGGACCTCACTAGGAGGGAGTTGCAGAGGGCTCTGAAGCGTGAGCTGGGGGGACATGGATAGAGCTGAGTAATCAAGATGAGATGAGCCAGGCGGAATCAGGGTCGGCGCCAGAGCAATCCGTCATTGGCAAGCAGGGTATCGGCAGCAGCGGGCCCCCAGGTACGTGATTCATAGGGATGAATGGGCAATTGCCATGGGCTGTCTTCAATCAGTTCCAGGAGAGGGGTGTAAAGGCGCCACGCTGCTTCAACCTCATCACTGCGGGTGAATAAAGTTGGGTCACTGAGCATGGCATCAGCTAAAAGTCGGACGTATCCCTCATCGGATGGCTCACCGAAGGATTCGTCATAGGAGAATTCCATCTCTACTGGTCGGCTGCGCATTCCTGAACCAGGTGACTTCACCTCAAAGCGCCACTCGGCTCCTTCATCCGGTTGGATTCGCAGGATGAGTTGGTTCGCTGTAGGGCTGCCCCCAGCGGCATCGAAAAGGTGCACGGGTGCTTCTCGAAAGGTGAGAACCACTTCACTAAGACGCTTTGCTAGTCGTTTGCCAGTGCGAACGTAAAAGGGCACTCCCTGCCAGCGCCAGTTGTCGATGAAAAGTTTCATCGCTACATAGGTCTCGGTGGTGCTGCTGGGATCGACACCCGGCTCCTGTCGGTAGCCTGCTATCGGAGCTTCCTTGGTGCCGCCAGGTGCGTACTGGCCACGGATGCAGCAGTTCCAAGGTTCCAACTCATCCGCTAGGCGAGCCGCTAGCAAAACCTTGGCTTTTTCATTGCGGATTGCCTCAGGGTCAAAGCGCCCTGGCGGTTCCATCGTGGTGATGGCCAGCATCTGGGTGAGATGGTTTTGCACCATGTCGCGCAGGGCCCCTGACGATTCGTAGTAGTTGGCTCGTTCTTCAACCCCTACGGTTTCAGCGGCTGTGATTTGAACGCTGGAGATGTAATTCCGGTTCCAGATTGGTTCAAAGATGGTATTTGCGAATCGCAGCACAAGGATGTTCTGGACTGTTTCTTTGCCGAGGTAGTGGTCGATGCGGAAGATTTGATTCTCTTGGCCACAGCTTTGGACGATTTGATTTAAAGACTGAGCACTGGCGTAATCACGCCCGAATGGTTTTTCGATGACCACTCGACTGCGTTTGGGATCACTTAGAAGACCGGCATTAGCAAGAGCTTTGCAGCCACTGCCGTAGAACTTTGGTGACACCGAAAGATAGAAGGTGCGATTGCTGCGGGTGGCGCGGAGTCGATCAATCTCTTCCAGCCGATGGCTGAGTTTGATGAGGTCTTCTGGCTTCTGTAGATCGACAGGTTCGTAAAAAAGACCAGCGGCGAATTGATCCCAAGCAAGATGGTTTTCGTTGATAGTCTCGCCGAGGGCTTCAGCCATTTTTTGGCGAAATATTTCGTTGCTCCAAGGACGTCGCGCGCAGCCAAGTAGGGCGAATTCACTCGGCAGCCGCCGTTGTTTGTATAGCTCGAAAAGGGCTGGCACCAATTTGCGGTGGGTGAGATCGCCACTTGCACCAAAGATGACTAGGCACTGCGGTGCGATAACCCGCTCTTGACGCAGTCCAACCCGCAAAGGGTTTGTGATCGTGGTGCTCATGGAACACAGACCTCTTCTGACGGGAAACCAAGGATCTGTGAATTCAAAGTGCTCCAGACCATCTCGGCATGCTTTGTCCTCGTATGCCCAAAAAAATTTGAGGAGGCATAAAAAAACCGCCTGAATTGGCGGGTCTTTTTATCAGGCTAAAAACCTGGGGATTGCAGGATTAATAGGTCTCAACGTGCCAGCGATGAGCTTTTTTCAGCTGGGGTCGTAACTCTGACCAATCGATCCCTTTAGCGGTTGCAGCTGCGGTCATCGCTTCGTCGATACCAGGCTCCATGCCCTTAAGGCCGCACATATAAACATGGGTTTTGGGGTTCTCAATCATTTTGAAGATCTGATCGGAATATTCCATCACCCTGTCTTGGATATACATCCGGCCGCCTTTGGAATTCTGCTGTTCGCGGCTGATGGCCTTGGTATAGATGAAGTTGTCGGGAAATTCTCTGAGATAACGCTCAAAGTCATCGTCATAAAGAAGGTTGGCCGTGTAGGGAGCTCCCATGAATAGCCAGGCTTTGCCACGGAATTTCCAGCCATTCTTGGAGCGCTCTGTAGGCTCAAACATGCGGCGAAGATAGGCACGCATTGGAGCGATGCCGGTTCCGGTGGCCAACATGATGACGTTGGCCTCTTCATCATCTGGTAGAAGCATTTCTTTGCCTACCGGTCCGGTGATCTTCGTTTTGGCTCCAGGCTTGATGTCGCAGAGATAGGTGGAGCAGACACCGTTAATCGTTTTGCCGTCTAGCTCGTATTGGAGCTGACGAACACATAACGAGACTGTTTTGCCCTCTAGGTTGTCGCCATGGCGGGTGCTGGCAATTGAATACAGACGAAGCTTATGGGGCTTGCCATTGGCATCCGTACCAGCAGGAATGATGCCAATGCTCTGTCCTTCTACATAACTGAGATGGGGGTCACTCCCGGCCAGGTTGAAAGTGATGTGATTGACCCTGCCAACAGCACCTTCTTTGACAAGGCTGTAGTTCTCTAGAACCGTCCCTTCAAAGGGTGCCTTGGGCTTGTAAAGGTTAATAGGTATTGCTTTTTGAGCGGGTGGGCTTTTGGTATCAGGCTTTTCGGTTGAGGTGGTTGTCGAGGATGATTTTATTTGAGCCGCTTGGCGGTAAGAAAAGCTAAAAGGAACTAACTTCCCGTCTTGGCCACGGTAAAAGAGTGCTTTGACAACGTAGAAAGCGCCAATAACAAGAGGGATATGGGCGATTCCACCGAGAACTACTTCAGTTTGGTTGAAAGCCATCAAGAGCAAGAGCGTGACGGCGAGAATACCTTAGAAGGTGTGGTGGTATGCATACTCATCGGCGTTTTCGGGTTACGTTTGGCGATTGGCACAGCTCAGTCTCTGGGCATTGGCTCAACGTTCATTGAATTCTTTCGGTATCCTTTCCATCTTGAGTGCAGCCTCTTCTTGTGGTAGCTCTCCAGGATCTTCAACCACGTTCGGGTTCCGTGCTCATAGCCTCGCCAGAGTCGGTCTCAGTGAAGCGACAGGCCATCGAGCAGACGATGGAACGCTTGCCTCATGGGGCGCGTCGACTTGCTGTACAGCTGAGAACGCCGATCAAAGAGTCTTTGCTATGGGACGTTCTGACCGATTACGACAAACTTAGTGAATTCATCCCAAACCTTGCCAGCAGCACAGTGTTGGAACGCACCGGCAATCGAGTGCGGCTGAATCAGGTGGGTTCTCAACAGTTGCTGGGGCTTAGGTTTTCAGCTCAGGTTCAGTTGGAGTTGGTGGAACATCGAGCTGAGGGCCAGTTGCAGTTCCATTTGCTTAAAGGGGACTTCAGACGTTTTGAGGGAAATTGGATCATGCGCGAGCTGGCTGAGGGAACGTCAACGTCCCTTCTCTACGAGCTCACTGTTCAGGGCTGTATTGGTATGCCAGTTGCCTTGATAGAACAGCGATTGAGAGATGATCTCACTGCAAATCTACTTGCAGTGGAGATGGAGGGCTTGCGTCGCCAGTCCTTGGTTTGAACATCTCAAGATAGGCAGATGATCTTGAGCAGCCTTTGTTTAAATTGTTCGAGCTAAGGGCCTACGACAAAGGTCATTGCTTTTGCGAATAGAAGCCAACCTTTAGCAAGGTCAATCCGTTATCAACTGATACCCCCAAGGGGATTCGAACCCCTGTCGCCTCCGTGAAAGGGAGGTGTCCTAGGCCTCTAGACGATGGGGGCGAGGCCGTAATCACAGCTGTCTGTGCTTGTGATCACTCGGGAAAACTACGTTTAAGCCTGACCCTCCGTCAAGGCAAGCGGAGTTCATTCTTGTCCATTTCGTTGCCAGACTGGAACTGTTAAGTAAAAGCACGCGCCCTTGTCGGGTTCTGAGACAACCCAGATTTTGCCCCCATGGACCTCCACGATGCGGCGGCATACCGATAGGCCGACTCCGAATCCAGAGGTTTTCACTGAAGTTTGTGGCAAGCGCACTCGGTCAAGAAAAATTCGCTCTTGCTCATCTTCTGGAATCCCTGGCCCGTTGTCACAGATGCTCACCTGCACCCATTGACTTGTGCGGTGGAGCATGGACAGTGAAACTTGTCCGCCATCCTCAGTGAACTTCAGGGCATTTTCCAGCAGGTTGAGCAGCACCTGTCGCAGGCGCCTCTGATCAGCAAATACCTTGGGTAGGTCGGAGGGAATGTCTGTATGGATCTCGATGTTTCGATCAAGCCATAGCTTTTCGAGCTCTAGGATCGCTTCTGCGGCGATATTTCCTAGATCAAGATTTTGTGGATTGAAAAGGTCTTCCCATCTCGTGCTTTTTACTTCCAGCAGGTCTTTTGATAGCAATTCGATTTCATCAAGACGCCGTTTGACGACATCCTGAAAGTGTTCAATATTGATTTGACCCAGCTGTTGACTCTGCAACGCTAGTACTGCTGCGGTTAGAGGAGTTCTTAACTCATGAGCCACCATTCTCAGTGTTCGTTCCTGTGCATTGAGGCGGTCGATCAGGGTTTCGTTCTCCTGTCGCAATACCAGCAGCTGATCTTCCAGTTGCAATTCCCTTTGAGTGCGGCTGCCATCGAGTTCTGTTGGCCTCAAGCTCAGGCCCAGGCCAGTGACGACGATGTCTTGCTGCCAGCGAGTGATCCAGTTTTGTAGTTGCTGGAAAATACTGCTGCCTGCGAACACTTGCTTTGGCGTTGGCGATAGCTTGATCAGTGCAGGAGTTGCCACTAGTCGATGCAGTTCAAGCAACTCCGGCTGCTCACTTGGATCAGCCATCTGCAGCGTGACATCGAAGCCGCAGTCTTCATTCTCCAGAAACTGGATCATTGACCGCAGATCGCTTCTGGAGAGCTGATGGCGAGCTGCTACAAGCAGGAGCTGAAGCTGTTGTCGCTGATTGGCTTTGACCCCATCCACTGTGGCGGGTGCCTGGCAAGGTTGAGGTTCACATTATGGGTTTTTACTTGAACTGGTAGAGCCGCTAAGACCTTGATGAACAGTCTGTTGCTCAGTGGGCGTTGCTGATGGCTCTCTTCCTATTGCAAGATTGGTTGCTCCCACATGTGGATCAGTTGATCCGAGTGGAGGTATTTGCATAAGTCAAAGAGGGTGATAGCCGTTATCGCTGTAGCTGTTGGCCATACAAGGAAGCGCGACTCCTTTACGAAGATAACTGGCGATGAGTGGGACGGGCTGATTGAAGACGAGGGTCCATCCACCATCAGAATCTGCTTGAGAGGGCATCAGCCTCGAATCAGAAGGGATAGGCGTTGATTCGACTCTCTAAAGCGTTGATATGTCATGACTGACCAGGAGGGGGGTGGTTAAACCCTTGTCGGATAGGGCACCATGGCGAAGTCTTGAAGACCAGATCCATTGCAGACCCTCTCCCGTCGACTTCGTCCAGTTTTGGCGGCTTCGTTGTTGATGCCCCTCAGTTTGATTAGTCCTGCTGCGTTTGCTCAGCAAGCTGGTGAGTCCAAAGCAACACCGGCTAGCAACGAAGACATCTTTCTCTATCGAGGCATTGGCTCTTCGTACGTTTGTAATGCACGTGCCGCTGGCGTGGAATTCCCCAAGGCCGTTGGCATCGCTGCCGCTACTTACGCGCAGATCCTTACGGGCCGCCATGGTGGATTAGTGGCTTCGGCAGGAACTACCAAACTCACCACCAAACAGCTTTTCGCTGGTGCTGAGTTTCAGATCATCACTGGGGCTCTTCAGTACTGCCCTAAGGAGGTGCCAGAAGATGTGAAGGCCAAGATTGAGGAGGCTGTCAAGAAACAACAGGACAGTAAGTAGGCATGGTGAGGTTTCAGGTGCTGTTTAAAGCTGCATTTAGATGCAGCTTTAAACAGCTTTGCATGCAAATTGCGCTTAAAGCTGGAGAAAGCATCTTTCATGAGTAGCTAATGCATGAGAGCATCAACTTCTTCGTGTTGGCTGATAAAGATGCTGTCAATTTGTTGAGTCATGAATGCTGATGATGTTCGATGCAGAATTCATGACTGTGACCAATCTCACTACAGTATTTGAGCAAGGTTAGAACAGATGTGGTTGATCTGATGGATGGTGTGTGCAGCCATCAGTCCTAGATCATGACTGCAAAACACTTCGCTGTTATCGGTGCTCAATTGCTGACTGCAACTGCTATTGGTACCGCTCCGCTGATCTGGGCAATTGCTGCTCACCCAAGCTTGTCTGCTTTTTAGGGGTTGTTTTGATAACAGACTTCCTTAAGGCTTGCTTGCTTTAGGTCACTGAGCATCAATCTATTTCGCTCATCTTTTGGATTAAATCATAAATCATGAACTTGTAGTAATGCTTAGAATCTGTTTAGGCCACTTCAACCAGGGTCTTTAATCATTGGCTAATCGATAGTTTTGAGGTCCAATATTTATGATTCAGAATCAGGAAGAGTATCCAGGCTGAATCGATAGCCCTGCTGGCGCATGGTGGTGATGCCACCTCCTTCACCAAGCCCAGCTTGCTCAAGTTTGCGTCGCAAGGTAAGGATCTGGGTGTCTACAGAACGAGGCCCACCGCTGAAGGGAGGCCAAGCCATTCGCAATAATTCCTGGCGGCTTCGTACGATACCTGGAGGCATTAAAAGTGCACAGAGAAGTGCAAATTCTCTGGGGCTTAATTCCACAGGTTTATCGCGCAGAGTCACTTGTCTGAGCAACAAGTGGACTTCAAGGGGGCCCACTGTGACGCGCTCCTGCAATCCGCTATGTCCCCGTTTCAGCAAGGTGCGACAGCGTGCGGCAAGTTCTTCAAGTCCAAATGGTTTGCGCAACACATCGTCGGCGCCTTCATTCAGGAGGCCCACCATGGGCTCGGTGCCTGTTCGAGCTGTTAGCACGATCACAGGACAACGGAGCTGATGAGAGAGTCGCATTGCAGAACTCCTCTCAAGTAACTCAGCACTAACGAGAAGATCCGGTGACTGATCTCGACATACGTCAAGGGCTTCCACGGCGGATGCCACTGCAGCGGTGAGATGGCCGTCCTGACGGAGGCGATGGACCAGCACCGTGCGAAGAGTTTGGTGAGGTTCCACCACAAGGACCCGTGAGGGCTGCTTTGGCGTGGTCTGCATCTGCAAAGACCCCGATGAAGACACTTGGGCGTCCTCAGTGGAATGAAGGTTGCGGGGAATGGAGGTCACATGTGATCACAGATCGCGCTTACGCTAAACCCAATCCAATGGCAAGCTGGCAAAAGAGGCTGCCGTGATCTCCGACCATGACATCTCTTGATCACCCTGAGGCGATTAGACACTTCCAGTCGCTTTGTGATGCCTGTCAGGAACTTACCAGTCGTTACCACAGTCAGTCGGAGCTGCGGCTTTATGCAGACGGCTACATTCATGCTCTAAGGCGTAGTGGTCAACTGGAGATAAGGGATCAGGCCAGGTTGGAAGATCTTGTCGATCGATGGATTTTGGATCCCTCCAGCTTTATTGGCCCAGATGGCGATATGGGAACTCTTTATCGCAAAAAAGAAGCGGGTTGGTAATTCCTTTTGGAATTCCAGCAGCCTTTGCAGACCAGCAGGTCAGGGCAAGCTCACGTTTTGTTTTTAACTCGATGCAGCAGCGCTAATGAGCAGTGATATCAAGGCTTTTTAGAGCGCGCATCAATGATTCTGTTCATTGGCATAATGATTTTTTTGTTCACTTTTCATGGTGGCCTGCGCCTTTAAAAGAGAATAGAAATGCCTCGCTGCTTAAGGGAGGCTTATTGCCTTGCAAAAGACTGACTGATCCCCATCAGCAAGGCCCGTCGTGTCACGCGAGGGTCTTTTTTTGTTGATCAGTCTCCCTATTGGCAGCAATGAGACTTCTTTTTTGTCGAGGGCATAATGCAGAAAGCTTGATGAGCGGTGATTCGATGGACGAACCGCAGCAGCAAGAGAGTTTGCTCAAGAAGAGTGGACGAATCGGCGCAATCCTTGGTTTTGCCTGGATTGCTCTGAATATTGTTGTGCCTTTGGCTTTGTTGCGTGTGCCTGCGGTGCAGCGCTGGCTCGTGGCATTTGACAACAAGCTCCCTTTTCACATTCCAGGAATTGGCTAGCTGCCTTTTGTTTTCGCTTGCTGTGTTGGCCATGATTGGCTCGGTGACCACCAACATGGGCCTGGTTCTCTAAGTTTTGGAGAGGTATCTCGTTTAAGCCCATCACCCCAAGCCTCTCTAGGGCTGATGGGGATGCCCTAGGGGGCAATGCTGCTGAGTCGTTCAGTCCTTTTTGAGGCCAAACAATTTCTTCCAGCCTCGCCAAACCAGCGGGTTATTGCCTTTGGTGATCACTGTGATCGCTCGACCCAAAAACCAGGAACCAGCAAAAAATCCGATCACAGCCACTCCATAGAGGAGATTTGCTTGCAAGGTTGTGGCGAGTAGTAACGGCATTTAATTGCTAAGACTTAACGAATTAAAACTTGAGCTCCTAGCTGTTAAGAGCGATCTCAAGCTTCTCGGCCAATTCTCCCGCGTTGTACATCTCAATCAAGATGTCTGATCCGCCGATGAATTCTCCTTTTACATAAACTTGGGGAATTGTCGGCCAATTGGAGTAGTCCTTGATCCCTTGGCGAATTTCCATGTCGGAGAGCACATCAAAGGTTTCGAAGCTCATGCCGAGGGAGTTGAGGATCTGCACACAATTGTTGGAGAAGCCGCACTGAGGCATCAGTTTTGTGCCTTTCATGAACACCATGATCGGGCTTGATTGGATCAGGGCTTCAATACGTGTTTTGGTAGTGGGATCCATCGAAAACGAGGGGGGATAGGGTTTAGTTAGGAGTAGAGGTGCTTAAGGCCAGGGCATGGATAACTTCACTGGCGAGCTGATCTTTGAGGGCCCCATAGACCAACTGATGCTGACGGATTCTGGAAAGGCCAGCGAAGGCGTTTGAGATGACGCTCACCTGTAGATGGTCGCCGCCGCCAGTGAGGTCTTCAACGGTGACTTGGGCATCAGGTAGGGCTAGCCGGATCGCTGCACCCACCTCGTCGGATTGAACCATGGAGACCAATGTTGACTTCAAAGCTTGATGCTGGCAGATCCAAGTCGAAAGTTGACTCAGTTGGGAGCTGTCAGCTTGGCGCCGGCATAGGGGGTTTCTACGAACCCCAGCTCCAGAAGGCTCTGATAGGCCTTTTGGCCTTCGGGGCGGGAGGGCGACATCACTCTCACCACTTCTACCAACACCGGTACAGCGACCTCAGGTTGGTTTTGTTGGCGGAAAAGTGCTGCAAGGCGAAGGTTGGCCTGGGCAAGGAGCCCCATGGCTTTACGCCCTTTGGCATCCATTTCGCGAGGGATACGAGCATCCAGTCCGCGGAAGGCTCCACTGAGGTCTCGATAAAAGGCAAGCAGCTGCTTTGCAGCATCGCGAGCGTTGTCGTAGTCATTTCGGGCTTCAGTGAGATTTCCAGCGGATACAGCAGCATCTCCTTGA
The DNA here is from genome assembly GCF_001631965.1 of Prochlorococcus sp. MIT 1303. Classification (NCBI taxonomy): domain Bacteria; kingdom Bacillati; phylum Cyanobacteriota; class Cyanophyceae; order Synechococcales; family Prochlorococcaceae; genus Prochlorococcus; species Prochlorococcus sp. MIT 1303. Next base: position 61,714 of record NZ_LVHK01000041.1, on the reverse strand, counting down.
TTCAGGAGGGCTTGAACTGCTGCCACATTGAATCCACCGCCCGCTTGGGCCAGCACCTTGTCATTGGATGAAGCTGCTGTTTGAGCTAGTGCTGAACCAGATGAGAGAAGTAGGCCAGCAGAAAGAGCAAGGGCCGTCAGCGGAAGGCGACAACGCATGAACTGAAGAACAGATGGGCGAAACTTTAAGGTGCTTTCTTGAGACGGCCTACTGCATGAAGGGCAGCTTGTTCAGCTGCATGCATCTTTTCTGACAGCTCTGCATTGAAGCTTTTCACCGCCTCACGACCAGTCTGCAAGACCTTCATCGGTTCTGCGAAGCAAATTGATGCCCGTCCACAGGCTTTGGGAATGGCTTCGCTATAGCCAAGACCAACTGGTACGACTTGGACATCAATATTTTGGCTTTTTGCAAGTTGAGCCAGACGTGCCAAACCTTGATAGAGCTTGATGGGTTTTTCTGTGCGATTGATTGTTCCTTCTGGAAAAACCACGACCTGTTGACCATCAGCCATCAGATCAATCGCATAGCGCAGGCTGGTGAGCGAAGGTTTGCTCTGATTCACCGGGAAACATCCCAAGCGATGGAGAAACCATCCCTGTAGGCCCTTCATTTCATCAACAGTGACCATAAATCGACAATCACGACCCGTAACCCGACGGCCAGCGGCCATGGGCAACATCAATGCATCCCAGCGTGAACGATGGGTGGGAGCCAGCAACACTGGCCCTTGCATGGGCAGATTCTCTTGACCCAGAACGATGCGCTCTCGAAAGTATTGGCGCAGGACGATGTCTTGCGTCGTCACCATGGCAACGGGGGCCAAAAAAGGGTCTATTGCGAGACCCAGGGAATTTTCACGAGTCGCTAGGGCCGAGGACACCGTCTCTGGCGAGTTCAAACATCCGAAGTTAAAGGCCAAGAACCTCTGAACCCAATGTTGATTGGGCAGTTGAACCGGCGGTCAAATCCCTTAGAGAATAGAAGGCGGTCAATTATCCCCAATAGGATCAGGCCTGTTTCCCTTTCTTTATGGCCAGCCTCGGGGTCAACATCGACCACATTGCCAATGTGCGCCAGGCTCGCCAAACCGTGGAACCCGATCCAGTGCCGATGGCTCTATTGGCGGAACTTGGTGGAGCCGATGGCATCACAGTTCACTTAAGAGAAGATCGCCGTCATATTCAGGATCGAGACTTGGACCTGCTTCGGGCAACAGTGCGCAGTCGTCTCAATTTGGAGATGGCAGCCACTGCTGAAATGGTGGGGATTGCTTTAAAAATTCAACCTGACATGGTGACACTCGTACCAGAGCGACGGCAGGAGGTGACCACAGAAGGAGGTTTGGATGTTGCTGCCCAGCAGGGATCCTTGAAAGGCATGGTTGATCAGCTGCAGGTTGCAGGGATTCCCGTCAGCTTGTTTGTAGATCCTGTTTCTCAACAACTGGAGGCAGCTTGTAAGAGTGGTGCTCGTTGGGTGGAGCTGCACACTGGCGCTTACGCCGAAGCCTGTTGGGCTGATCAATCCTTTGAACTTGCACGCTTGACTGAAGCGACAGCAAGAGCGCGCAGCGTTGGCTTACGCGTGAATGCTGGGCATGGCCTCACTTATCAGAATGTAGAAGCCGTGGCTGCGATTGAAGGGATTGAAGAATTGAATATTGGTCATACGATTGTGGCCCGTTCGATTGCTGTAGGCCTTAAAGAAGCTGTAAGAGAGATGAAGCATCTTGTCCAGAATCCCCGACGAGAGCCTCTTTTTGGGTAGTTAGTAAGGATGGGCAGGCATTATTTATCTCTGCAAATTAACGCTTAATCAGTAAATCTTTGATGCCGGACATCTTGACTGAGTAAAAAAGATGAATCTGCCTGCAGTGAAGGTGATCTCGATCGTTACTGATCCTTCTGCTGAAGCCTAAAACAGGCCCTCCAACATTGAGCAATCAGAATCTGAATAACCCTAGGAATGTGCGACGTCCAGTCGAATTCTCTGTGGAGGCTCGATCGTCCTGTTTGTAACGGGGCTTGGTTTCACCGATGGTAATCAGGGCCTCTTTCTCCTTCCACCAGATCCAGTCACGGATTGGTGGTGTGGTCATCAAATCTTCCCGGGTGAGACCAAGCTCAAGCTGGGCTGCCGCACCTAGAAGGACGTCAATCATGGAGTCTGCATCCTCGCAACGCGCCAAAGCTTCATTGGTGCGCTCAGCACCATTGAGGGATTTGACGAGTAAGTCGACTCGTTTGATGACCGGCAACGTGCGTGGATCCAAATCAACCACTTCAAGACTGTTCACCGTACGCAGTAGCGCTGACATATGGCTACTGCCCAGTCAGAATCTTGAAGAGAATGCTGCTGCGATGGTGAAGTCACCCCGCGAATGTCACTGGGTGATTGGGGATGTCCATGGCTGTTATCAATCCTTGATAGAGCTCATCGCCTTGCTCCCCAGCTCAGACCAGCTCGTGTTTTGTGGAGATGTGATCAATCGAGGGCCGGCCATTGAGGCCACCATGTTGCTTGCCTGGGAAATGGTCTGTGGCGGTCGTGCTCATTGGTTGCGTGGAAACCATGAACAACACCTGATCGATTGTCTGGAGGTCGACCCTCAAGATGGCCAGGCTGCTTTGTTGGCGATTGACACGTACCTGCAATTGGGTGATCGCCAGGCTCGAGAGTGGTTAAGCCGCTTGAAAGGGCTTCCTCTTGTTTACAAAGCCAAGGGATGGATTGCGACTCACGCTGGCTTTGACCTCGATGGCAATCCTGATTTGAGCATTCGTCAGCGATTCTGGGAGGATTACGACGGTCGCTATGGACGCGTGATCGTGGCTCATACCCCTCGTCCGCAGGTGGAGCGCCATCGCCATATTGTGATGATTGATACGGGAGCTTGCTACGGGGGCTTGCTGAGCGCCTATTGCCCTGAACGCGATGCTGTTGTTCAGGTCTGCGGTGACCGCAAGTTGAATCAGCATCTTGCATGCGATGTCGACAAGCTCAAAGAGGCGTTCACTCGAGAGATGACTACATCATCATCCCTGGTTTCTACTAAGCCTTGCTGACGATCTACCGCAGCAACAGAGCGGAGTGGTTAGCTCGAGTGTTGGCGGAGCAGCTGCGTCTGGCACCACCAGGTCTATTTGACTCAGTGGATGTCGTGGTGAACACCTGGCCCACAAGCCGCTGGCTGGGGGAACAGTTGGCAAGCGTGAATGGCATCAGTGCTTTGGTGCGATTCCCTTTCCCGGGATCACGTTTAAGGCAATTGGTTCGGATGATATTGGGGATCGATAGTGATGCTGAAGATCCCTGGCGGGCTAGTCGACTCGTTTGGCCTTTGCTTGATTTGTTGCCACAGCTTTTGGAGACTGAAGAAGCTGTGCCATTGAGAGAATGGGTCAATCGGCAGCCATCTCGGCCAGGCCACCTCAACCGAGTGCAATGGCAGTTAGCCAGAAGCATTGCCGATGCCTTTGACGACTATGCGCTTTACCGCCCCAAGTTGATCCATCAATGGCTGGAGGGCAGTGATCGGCTTTTGAACTCATCGCAGGAGATGCCTTTAACCCTGCGCTGGCAACCCCAGCTGCTGCGTTTATTGGCTGAACGTTTGCAGGTTGAACCGTTCGGGATTCAGGTGCATAGGGCTGTTTCAAAGCTGCGCAGCGGAGACAACCCCGCCATGGCATTGCCAAGTCAACTGCGGCTTTTTGGTCTGAGCAGTCTTGCTCCGGTGCAAGTGGAGTTGATTCAGGCCCTCTCGGGTTTTGTGGACGTACAGATGTTTCTGCTGACCCCCTGCCCGGATCTTTGGCAGCGATGTCGTAGCAGAAGGGAGACGTTGGGGAATCAGTGGACCGAGCCGGCTGATGGTTTGTGGATGCTCGAAGCGCCGCGCTTAGAAGCCATCCTTGGACGCATGGGCGCGGAATTTCAGCAGTTGCTCGAAGGTGGCGGTGAGAGTCAGCTTGGCCAGTGGCAGGAGGGTGATCTATTCGCCGCGCCGGCCACCATGGCTTGTGAATCCGGGCAAGAACCTACGTTGCTTGAGCAGCTTCAGCAGCAGCTTGTCTCGCCGGAGGATCATCAACCTCTGCGGCGCAGGCAAGAGGACAGTTCTTTGCAGTTTTTGGCTTGCCCTGGGCAATGGCGCCAGGTGCAGTTGGTCCGCGATCAGATCTTGCAATGGTTTGCTGCCGACCCCAGCCTCGAACCCCGTGATGTGTTGGTGATGACCCCACAGGTCAATCGTTTTGCTCCTCTGCTCGCCTCGGTGTTCAACGATGCTGCAGCCACTGGCGTGGAGCTTCCCTGGCGGCTCACAGATCGCAGCCAGCAGGACAGCCCTGGGCTGACGCAGGGGATGTTGCAACTGCTTCAGATCGCAGGTGAGCGATTGACTGCCACCGCCCTTGAAGGCTTGCTCGCTAATCCCGCAATACAGCAGCAGCAAGGTTTCAACCAGGACGATGCCAGTAGCCTTAGTCGCTGTTTGCAGCGCACAGGATTTCGCTGGGGACTTGATGCCGAGGAGCGTGGTGGTGATGAGACCCATAGCCTCAGCTGGTGCTTGGATCGCTGGCTGCTTGGCTTGGTGTTGCCCAGCACACCAGGTCTGGCCCCTGGAGGAGCAGCACCCTTCGCAGAGGGGCTGGAACCAGCACAGCTTGCGAAGTGGTGGCAGCTTTTGGCTCAGTTCTGCCGGCAGCTGAAAGAGTTTCGTCGTGCTCGAACTTGTGGAGCTTGGGTAGAGCTTCTACAGGGTTTTGTCGAGGAGTTGTTTGGTGATGGTGGCTCTTGGGCCTGGGAGCGGCAGTGCCTGCTGATTGCTTTGGAGGATTGGCGTCAGATTGGTGCTGACTGCACGTTGTTGCTGGAAGCGGCTGTTGTAGCAGATGTGTTGAATGAAGCTCTCTCTGCAGATAGCGGGCGGTTTGGACATCGCACTGGTGCCCTCACAGTGAGTGCTCTGGAGCCGATGCGTGCCATCCCTCATCGTGTGATCGTGCTGATGGGATTGGACGCTGATGTTTTCCCTCGCCATCGCGAGCGAGCTGGCTTTCATCTATTGGAGCAGCAGCGTCAGTTAGGTGATCCACGCAGTAGTGATCAAGATCGTTATGTGCTTTTGGAAGCATTGATGTCGACTCGACAGCATCTGCTGATCACCTGGAACAGCCGCGATGAGCACACGGGCGAATGTCGCCCAGCTGCTAGCCCTGTGCAGCAATGGCTTGGACGGCTGCAGCATGAGCTCAGCGATGAGACATTTGAGGGCCTATGTCGAGAACCAGCCGCCAATCCCCTTGAGCGCAGTAATTTTCTATCTCAGGGGAGCCAACCGCCTCCTAGCTGTGACCGTCGCCATTTCGAGGCGCGCCGCTGGTTGGATAAAACTCTAGCGCCACCACCCCTTGCCCTTGCGTTGCCTTTGCATTGGAGTTCGGTGTCATTGGAGGCTTCTGCGGTTATCTCATCTGAATTGTTGTTGCGCTGGTTAATCGCTCCCCAACTGATTTGGCTGGAGCAATTTCAGGTAACACCACGTGAATGGCTTGATCCTGTTGAAGACCTTGAGGCCCTCGATCTAGATGAATGGCATCGGCATGGTTTGCTCAGGCAACGCTTGTCAGAGCTGCTTGGCCATCTCCCTACGGATGAGAAGGCATTGCTGCAGGAATCAGAAGCCGGTGATTGGAAGCATCGCTATGCCGGCCAAGGCACCCTTCCCCCAGGAGCAGCTTCGACGTTGGAGTGCGAACGACTCGAGAAGCGTTGGCAACATTTACAGGCAACGCTACTGAGCATGGGACCATGCTCGACACGACGTCTTGAATTGGCGGATGGCTCCAGGCAAATGCTTTGGGCTGGGGACACGGTCGTGGTGGTGCAACCAGGTCAGTTGAAGTCAAGGGGGGTGATGGAGGGATGGCTAAGCCATTTGCAGGTTTGCGCAAATCACACACTTACCTCGGCAACTGTCGTCGTAGCCCGTTGTGGATCAGCAGCCAAGAAGGATCAATTTGAGATAGCTCTGCGTTGGCAGCCACTTCCAGCCGAGCAAGCACGAGAACAACTCATTGCTTTGCAGGCTTTGGCCTGTCAGGGTTTGAGTCAGTGTTGGCCGGTGCCACCGATGAGTGGTTGGGCCTACGCCAACGCCAACAACAAATTGGCTGGTAGGGGTGAACAAGCCTTCCGTCACTCGTGGAGTGGCGGATTTAATGTTCAGGGTGAGCGTGAACGGGCTGAGATGCAGCTCTGTTTTGGTCTGAACTGCGAAGCTTCAGAGCTTCTCAACAGCGCTGGTTTTGAGCAGGCATACACAAGCCTCTATGGCCCTTTGGTTGAGGCATTGGCGATCTAGAAGTCATTGCGGCTGATCATTGATTTGAAGGTCATGCAAGCTTTTTGCTATTCAGTCTGCGCAGACTTGTGTGAATAGATCCATGTCATGGCTTCGATGTCAAATTCTACAAAGCAAAGCCCAGCAGAGTCTCTGGGTATGGCTTTTTCTGGTTGGGGCCTGAGTTGGGGAGGCTGGCTGGATAATCGCCAGGGTGAGTGGTGGCTGTTGGCACAGATCATCCTGATTGCAGCCCATCTTTTGCCCCCTTGGCCTTCTTTAGAGCGTTGGGGATATCGCTGGCCATTGCCAATTACCATTTTTGGCGCCTGCCTATTTGGAGTGGGGGTGTTGTTAGTGGTTCAAGCGTTTTGGCGTCTTGGCGCAAGCCTTTCACCACTGCCTGATCCAAAGCCCGCTGCTGCCCTGGTAACGATGGGTGCCTATCGACGCTGCCGCCATCCGCTTTATCAAGCGCTGTTGCTGTGTTCCGCTGGAGTTGCCATTGCCCTTGGCAGCCTGTTGCATGTGGCGTTGTTCCTTGCGCTGTGCCTTTTGCTGAGGGGTAAGGCTCGGCGGGAGGAGCGAAAGTTAATGATCTTGCATCCTGAATACAGTGCCTATCGCACTAGTACTGCAGCGATTATTCCAGGGTTTCCTCTGCTGGACTGGAGAAGCTGATTGGGATTAAAAGTTACTTTTTTGGGTTGGGTGTGTATTGGATAGAGGCGCACAATTGGGGCTGAGTTGTTTAAAAAACCAGCTTCATTCTGTATGATACTTAAGGTCTGAAATTTTAAGACACACCAGCTTCTTAAAAGTGAGATCAGCAATGATGACTTGAGAAGTTACGCCAAAATCTATCCTGCCCATTATTGTTAAGCTTTTTTGCCCTTGGTGTTCTTGGCTGCAAAAGTAACTTGAATGGGGAGTGGGCAATGCTCACGAGATTCGCGCCAACTTTTACGGAGTTATCTTGATACAAAAAGCTGAAAATAATCTCAGCCCCTTCAACCTTATGGTCATTGCAGGTAGCTGTGCTACTGCAATCGGGCTTGGCATATCCCGCTTTGATTTTGGGGCAGTTGGACGCTTCATGATCGATGAAGCTTGGATCAGTACCACTGGAATGGGAGATCTTGCAGGCTTAAATCTTGGTGCTTATTTATTGGGCTCTTTGCACCATTCGCAGATACGCAATCGAAAAGTTGTTCTGCGTATGATGATGCTTGCATTATTGCTGCTGCCGCTGTCTTTCTGGCTGGAGGCATTTGAATCGAGTTTTTTGTGGCAAGCAGTAGCTCGAATTTGTGCAGGCTTTGCAGCAGGCCATTTGATTAGTGGAATTCCAGCGATTGCTCTTGCTGGCTTGCATTCGCGTCATCGACGCCGAGGTTCAGGTTTGGTTCTTGCGGGAGGAGGGATTGGAGCATTGCTTGGTGCATTTGCAATTGGCCTCTTTGCCCATCATTCGGCGATGATCGCCTGGGTCGTTTTGGCCTTGTTGTCGATGGCATTGGCATTGCCTGTGCTTTGGTTGCTTAGCAAGTCAATACAGTCTCAATCTGCTTCTGGACAATCTCAATCTGCTGAGAGCTCAACTGACTTAAGTGCAATAAAACCAGGCAATCGTTGGCGAGTTGTGGTTCTGGTCGTAGGTGGAGGGCTGTTAGTAGGAGCGGGGCAAGTGCCGATTTCCCTTTATGCACCGATCGTTGTTGCTCAGAAATTTGGTGAAGCCTCTTCTTTAAGCAGTGACTCTTTAGCTTTACTTGGATTGGGCTCTACGGTTGGGGCACTCACAGCAGCCTTTTTACCGCGCCGATGGCCGACATCCTTGATGCTCCCATTGGTTTCTTGTATTGGACTTCTGGCCAGTTTGCTGTTTTTCTTTAGCGATGAAGTTTCAATCATCCTTTTAGCAACGTTTCTGATTGGTGTATGGATGTGGATGACGGCCACTCTTACTTATGACAGGCTTGGAGAGTTTTTGCCATCTGCTGAGGCTCATCGACGCGTGTGGGCCGTTATGGTTTCTTTGGCAGGTTGCGGTTATGCATGCTTTTCTTTCTCATTCGCTCATCTTGCAAGTACCAACCTCAATTTAGTTCTTTTAATAGGAATTGGAGTTCTGGTAGTTCAGTTGAGCATGGAACTCTTGCAAAGATTAGCTTCTTCAAAAGGTCCTAGTTATTGAGAGTTGTGTTACGGCTTGGCCAGATTCGATGAGATTATATGCCTGAGATGCAAGTGGAGAGATCAATTCTATTGATTCTTCATTGAAATGCTTAGACAGTGGAACAAGAGAATTGTTGAGGTATGTTATATATGTTATCGCTTTTATATAAGCCCAGTACGGAATCAGTAGATAACAGGATTAATAATTAATATCCTTCAGTAATCGATTGCGCAACCTATGACTATCTGAGCTTGTTTGGGATGGAGCGATCTTTGGCAGATTAGACTAGGCAATGAACAATAATTATATTTGAAGCTACTAGTCAAAAATTGTTTTAAAGTGGTTAGTAAGTTGAGTTTTTCAACGCCTTTAGGCACTTTTGGTAAATGCGATGTCAAAGGCAGAGAATGATCGGTGAGATTTACCAATTAGCTCTGCTGCACTGCAATGGCTAATGTCAGCCGTGAACCTGAATATTGCTTCCAGTCCAATGATTACCCCCTCGGACCTGGCCTGCGCTTACTAGAAGCCAGTGCAGGAACAGGCAAGACTTTTGCTCTTGCTCACCTGGTTTTACGACTGCTCACTGAAGGCGGCCACCAAATTAGTGAACTATTGGTGGTGACCTTCACTGAATCTGCAGCAGCAGAGCTGCGCTCTCGCATTAGCCAACGCCTTGAGGATGCTCTTGAAGGTCTTGAAGCCCTCGATCATGGCGCCACTGATAAGCCGCCTGATCTTGTTCTGGAGCAATGGCTTCAGTGCAAAGGCCACGATGCTTCTCATCGGCATCAATGGATCTCCTCTCTCTTGGTAGCAATGGAGAGCCTTGATCTGGCTGATATCACCACCATCCATGGGTTCTGCAGGCGCACCTTGCGGCGTCAGGCTCTTGAGAGTGGTGCTGTCATGGACCCACGCCTCGATGACTCAGAACAAGAAATTATTCAAGAAGTTGTTCATGATTATTGGCAGCAACAAGTCTTAGCTCTCGATGCCCAGCATGTACGCGGTCTTCTGCACGCTGGCTTGAGCGTTGAGAACTTGGCACAGGGTTTGCTCAAACTCGATAGCGATCCCAGCTTGGCTCTTGAAACTCACCCCAGCAATCTGCTGTCTTCACAACCGCTATCAAGCCAGTTCGATGCCTACCTTCAGCAGTGCTGGCAACAGTTTGTTGATCACTGGCAACGACACGGCTCTGAATTGGATATCGCTTTATCGAGCCGCGCTGCTGATTGGCGATCTCTGGGCGCTAAAGATACAAAACCCTTTAGCCCTAAACCCAAAAAAGATCGTTTCGCCATCCTCAATCACTGGCTTGAAGCTTTCTCCCAACCACCACAACATTCTGATCAGTCTTTTACTCCTGGCTACGCAGCGATCCGTGATCAATCCTTGCTCATGGATTACTTTCATCCAGCTGTTGTTTGCACAGTTGCTCGGCGTTGCGGCGAGGAGAACTCCACTCCTCTGATGCCTGCATTGCAGAGATCAATTGCCGATCTTTGTGATGGCCCTGCTGAACAGGTGTGGAATCATGCCTTGCATTGGGGGCTGTCTGCGTTGGCTGAGCGCCGCAGACAGCGGGGTGTGATGAGCTACGCAGAGCTTCTCTCTGCACTGGATCCCAAGCCTCAATCCGAGACCATCGCTCAACCCCATGCTGATCAACAAGCACCATGGCTTGAGGCGTTAAGACAGCGTTATCGCGTCGCGTTGATTGATGAGTTTCAAGACACCGATCCTGTGCAATGGCGTCTGCTTGAAGGGGCCTTTGCACATAGCCCTGACCATCTTCTGTTGATGGTGGGTGACCCTAAGCAGGCGATTTATCGATTTCGTGGTGGTGATCTCAACACCTACTTGCATGCACGTTCAAAGGTTGATCGCATCGACGCCTTGCTTGATAACTTCCGTACAACGACTTCATTGCTTGATGGCTTGAACCACTTGATGGCTCCAGGTTTGAGGCGTTCAAAACTAAATGCTCCATCTTTGACTGCTTGTAGTGGAGCAACACCAAGGCCTTTGCCCCTTGGTGTGCATCCACTTCAACTGCTCAATCTTGATGAAGCTACTCATCCAACAGGCTCAATACCTTCTCCACTGACCTCTAAAACCAACCTGGAAGAACAGATCCCAACGGCCGTTGCCCATGCTGTTTTGGATCTGCTTCAGAGTGATTCATACAACTTCAGCCCTTCTGATATCTGCATACTTGTTGGTCGCCATCGACAGGCAGCCAGCATTCGCCAGGGCCTTGCTGTCGCTGCAGTGCCCACTCGGCTTGTTAGCCAGGGGGATGTTCTCAGCAGTGAAGCGGCCCAGGTCTTACAACGTTTTCTGGATTGTTTGGCCAGACCCTCCCACAGCAGCAGTTTGAAGCTTGTGGCCTGTTCAGCTCTGATGCAATGGAATACAGAGCAGCTCGCTCATGCTGAATGCAATGGTGAGCTCGATCAATTAGCCCTTCGCTTCCGTAATTGGGCCATGAATCTTCCCCGCCTTGGTCTTATGGGCTGCCTAGCGGAGTTACTTGAAGGCCGCACAATGGCTGATCTCTCAGAACGCGGACGTCTTTTAGGCGACTTATATCAATGTGCGCAGCTTGTACAGGAGGTGATTCATCGCCAAGGCTTGGATGCGTCTACTGCAGCCGATTGGTTGCGTCGCCAACGACTACAACCTGTTGATCCGGTTCCAGAGGCTCGACAACCTCACAGTGATGTGGCCGAGAGTGCGGTTGCTGTGGTCACAGTGCATCGCAGCAAGGGGATGGAATATCCCGTTGTGATTTGTCCCTACCTCTGGCAAGCCCCCTCCCTCCCCCGCGGCCCCCTGTGGAGATCCGGCTCGGAGTCGCGTTGGTGTGTAGCACTCAGCACCGGCTGGGGGAAAGGATGGCAGCTTTCACAGCAGGCTCATCAAGCTTCCCTGCAGGAAGCCGAACGTCTTGCCTATGTGGCGATCACAAGAGCCTGCTCTCTGTTGATGTTGATTTGGGCTCGGGGCGCCAAACAGGAAGGCAATCCCCTCAGCGCTTGGCTGTTTGGTGTGGATGCCATCGATGCAGCGATTCAGGATCTCACGCCAGAACGAATGAGTGCTTGGCTTGATCGCCAGCAGTTGCCGATCACTGTTGTTCCGGCTCAGCTGAAATCGATGCAACAGCGCTGGCAACCGCCGCCGCTTCAAGGTGAGTTAACTCTTGGCCCAACACCGCAACGGCGCCTTGATCTGTCTTGGGGTCGCAGTAGTTATTCCGCTTGGGTGTCTGCTACACACACTTATGACGGCAGTGCTCCGGCTGATCCTTTGGAGTTGGAAGAAGGTCGAGATAGCGATCAGCAGAAGCTTGAACCCATGCTCAAACTTCAAGATCAGAGTGCGATTGCTGATGCCTCTCGCTCAACTCCAACGTTGAACTGGTCTGACCAGAGCCCTCTGGGGCAATTCCCTCGTGGTGCAGCAGCAGGGGATTGCTTACACCGGATTCTTGAACGACTGGATTTTTGCAAGCCATTGCAAGATCCGAATGTCGTCATCGTGATTGAAGAAGAGCTACGACGCGCAGGCCTTGACATCACTCTGCTCGCCTCAGTGCAGGATGGTCTTGACAGGGTGTTGAGTACTCCAATTGGTGGTTCTCTTGGAGGCTTGCGACTGAATCAACTGCATGGTCAACGTCGCATTCATGAACTCAGCTTCGATTTGCCAATTGCTCATCAAGGCAAGGTGTTGCGTTCGTTTGATCTAGCCAGTGTTTTTCATCTGAATCCATTGGCTCGCTTTGGCTTGCCCTATGCCGAAATGATTAAAGGTCTCAATGTTTGCAGTCGTGGTTTTCTTACCGGTTCGATTGATCTTGTGTTCACCGATTCAGAAGAATCTTTAGAAGCTCGTTGGTGGGTTGCTGATTGGAAAAGCAACTGGATCGGTCGGCGTGATCCAGAGGGGCAGGCTGTCGCTTGTGGTCCGCTCCATTACGACGACTCCGCAATGGAGCAGCAGATGCTCCTTCATCATTACCCTCTTCAAGCCCATCTTTATTTGGTCGCACTCCATCGTTTTCTGCGTTGGCGGTTGCCAAGTTACGAACCACAGCGCCATCTAGGCGGATACGTCTACGTTTTTCTTAGGGGCGTCCCAGGCGCTAAGGCTATGAATGGTCGCTCCTTTACTAAACCAGTGCCTGGCTTGATTGTGGAGCCCGCACCATTGGAGCGGGTTTTGCTTTTGGATCGCTTGCTCAAGAACGGAGGACAATGACTCGCAGCGATTCATCCACTTGGCCATCAGGTTTTCACAGAGCACTGCATCAAACGTTGTTGAGGCGTCTCCCGCCCAAGGCTTCATCAATTCATCTCGAGGACTTGGTCAATGCCTTGATGGATGCATTAGCCCGCGGTGAGCTGCAGCTGAATCTCACTGCGATGTCTCCCCCTCAAGAACTCAAAGCGATGGGATGGCCTCAGGCTCATTGTCAGGCCCTGCTGGCTAGTGGCTGGCTGGAAGGCGCGGCTTCTCCGATGGTTTTAAACGGCAATCAATTGAGTTGGCGTCGTTGGCATGGTGACATGGACGCGGTGATCAAGGAGTTGATCAACAGGTCAAATGTTGTTCAACCGACTTCAGCCTGCACCACACCATCCCATCATCCTGCTTTGTTGGATGGGCTTAACCCTGAACAGCAGGCTGCCGTAGAAGCCATCGATAACCATGGCGTGGTGTTGTTGAGTGGTGGTCCAGGCACGGGCAAAACCAGCACCATCGTGCAAATGTTGGCGCGGGCAGTCACGTTGAGACCAGGCCTGAGGATTGGTCTTGCTGCTCCCACAGGCAAAGCGGCAAGACGCCTAGAGGATGCTGTTCGCAAGGGGCTTGAGACAATCCCCCCCCCCCAGCGGCAGGCATTGACCTGCCTGCCTTCTAGCACCCTTCACCGCTGGCTTCAGGCCAGGCCTGGTGGGTTTGGTAGGCATCAACAACACCCCCTAATGCTTGATCTCCTCGTTATTGATGAGATGTCGATGGTGGAGCTTGCCCTGATGCAGGCGTTATTAAACGCCCTTCCTGTTGATAGTCAGCTTGTAATGATTGGTGATCCCGATCAGTTGCCTCCAGTTGGTAGTGGAGCGGTTTGGCATCAACTCCAACAGGCTGATATTCGCCAACAGTTCAATCATGGTGCCATTCACCTGCATCAGCTCTATCGCAACCGCGGTTCACTAGCGACGTTGAGCAGAGTTCTGTGTGATCAGGGCCTTTCTGCTTTTTGGCAACAACTTTCTCTTCTGCCGAAATCAGCGAACGTTGAGCAGCATCAATACAACCTCAGCAGCATGCCAAGGTTTTTAGTTCAGCACTTGCAAGAGCACAGCAGAACACTGCAACGACTCACTGCCGAACTGATGCTCGAGCTGCCAGATGATGCTTATACCTCAACCATGCTCAACACCAATCTTGCCGTTGCAGCTGAGTCTCTGCTGGATTCTCTCGAGCGGTTGATGGTGCTTTGTCCGAAACGTCGTGGTTTTTGGGGAGTCGATCATGTGCATCGCGCATTGTTGGGTCAAAGCCTTGAGGCTGGAGTGATGCGCTGGCCGTTGGGAACGCCGGTGATGTGTTGCGAGAACCAAGCGGAACTGGGGCTAGCAAACGGTGACGTTGGCTTGGTGGTTGGTCAAGGAGACAATCTGCGCATCCTGTTTCGCGTGATCTCTGAGCAGGGAGGACTGACCACACGCTTCATCCACCCGGCCCGATTGAGCGTGGTGGAGCCAGCTTTGGCTCTTACGGTTCATAAGTCTCAGGGGAGTGAGGCTGATCATGTCATTCTTCTCTGGCCGGAAATCACGGCTGTGTCGGCTACCAGCGCTGATGGTTGTGAGAGCGCTTCTAGCTTCGAGAGGAAACTTCTCTACACTGCTATCACGCGCGCGCGACAGCGAGTGGATCTCGTTACTGCAATGCCATCTGGTCGTAGTGACGGCTGAGGCTGACGCCGCCATGCTGAACGCAACTGCTAGCAGAGGCATGAGCAAGGCCCCCCAGAGAGTTGAGCGTCCTTGGGGTTGGTATGAAGATCTGCTCGAAGGAGAGGGCTATAAGGTCAAGCGTTTTTTGGTCTTTGCCGGTCAACAGCTCAGCCTTCAGCGCCATCAACATCGCAGTGAAAATTGGACTGTGGTCTCAGGCCAGGGGCAGCTTTTCTGTAAAAACACTTGGCACGATGCTCAAGCTGGCACCACGTTGTATATCCCTCTGGGAGTGCTTCACCGAGCTCGTGGAGGCCAAAGCGATTTGGTGGTCGTTGAGGTTCAGCATGGTCAGCTATTGCAGGAATCAGATATTGAACGCCTCGAGGATGACTACGGACGGGTGATAAGTTAGGCAATCAACCTTTGAAGAAAAGGCGAGGCAGCACAACGTGGGTATCCGCGTATGGGGCGTTGTCTGCCTGATTTAAAGGATCAATCAGGCAGACAACGCCTTCTCTCGATGACCCATACAAAATCGCACGAGGACGTCTCGTGTTCCCCTGAAAAGAGTGCGTCTGAGATCTCTTCAACGAGCTCGGAGGATGGTTTAATCACTGTGGCTGAGGCCACCAATCAAAACAATTCAGGCGATGGCTCGGTCGCTGTAGCCGCTGAGGCCTGTGAAGAGACTGAAGCGACAGAGTTAGTTTCCGAATTCGATTGTTTTGGCTTTAGCGAGCCGTTGCTCAAGACCCTTGCAGAAAAGGGTTATAAGCAACCCTCTCCAATTCAGAAAGCTGCTATTCCAGAATTGATGCTGGGTCGTGATCTAGTTGGTCAGGCTCAGACTGGAACAGGCAAAACAGCAGCTTTTGCGTTGCCCCTGATCGAGCGGCTTCAGGATCATGGCAGTCGTCCCCAAGTGTTGGTGCTGGCCCCGACCCGGGAGTTGGCGATGCAGGTCGCGGATTCGTTCCGTGCTTATGCCGTTGGCCATCCGCATCTCAAAGTTTTGGCGGTTTATGGCGGAGCCGATTTCCGCTCTCAGATCAATACGCTCAAGCGTGGCGTGGATGTCGTGGTAGGCACCCCGGGCCGCTTGATGGATCACATGAGGCAGGGCACTCTCGACACCTCTGGTTTGAGGTGTTTGGTGCTTGACGAAGCCGATGAAATGCTGCGTATGGGCTTCATCGATGATGTCGAATGGATCCTGGAGCAGTTGCCTAAAGAACGTCAGATGGTGCTGTTTTCGGCAACGATGCCATCAGAGATCCGTCGACTTTCGAAGCGTTACCTACACGAACCAGCAGAGATCACGATCAAGAGCCGTGACCAGGAGGCTCGTCTCATCCGTCAGCGATGTATCACTCTCCAGAACAGCCACAAACTTGAAGCCCTTAGAAGGGTTCTTGAGGCTTTCACTGGTGAGGGAGTGATTATTTTTGCCCGCACCAAGGTGATCACTCTCACAGTTGCTGAGGCACTGGAAGCCGCTGGACACGATGTTGCCGTACTGAACGGGGATGTACCTCAGAACCAACGGGAACGAACGGTTGAACGTTTGCGCAAAGGCAGCGTGAATATCTTGGTTGCTACTGATGTTGCCGCTCGAGGCCTAGATGTCGATCGCATCAGCCTGGTGATCAACTACGACATCCCCTTTGATAGCGAAGCCTATGTGCATCGCATCGGGCGTACCGGCCGGGCTGGCCGCAGTGGAGAGGCCATTTTGTTCGTGAATCCTAGGGAGCGTCGCTTTGTGGGCGGCTTTGAACGTGCTGTAGGTCAACCCATCGAACCGATGGATATCCCCAATAATGCAGCGATTAACCAGAGTCGTCTTGATCGCCTTCGTCAACGCCTCACCACTGCCGCTAAGACGGAGAGAGATAACTCCGAGGAGACAGCCCTTCTCCAGGAGCTAATCCAGCGTGTTGTTGAGGAGCTCAGCCTCAGTCCAGAGCAATTGGCTCTAGCAGCATTAGAGCTTGCTGTTGGCCCAGGCCCAATTTTGGTGCAGGCTGATGAGGGCTGGTTGCAGCAATCAACTCAGCGAAGCCGCCGCAACGATCGTCACGAAAGTAGTCGTGGAGGCTCTGGCCGAAGACCTGAGCGTTCATCGAGGCCGCCGGAAGATCACATGGAGCGCTTTCGTGTGGAAGTCGGTCACCGCGATCGTGTCAAGCCTGGCAATCTGGTTGGTGCCATCGCCAATGAATCCGGGCTGGAAGGACGGATGATTGGTCGCATCCAGATTTTTGAGTCGCACAGTCTTGTGGATCTTCCCAAAGGAATGCCTGAGGATGTTTTTAAAGATCTAAAACGTCTCAAGGTGATGAATCGAGAGTTGCATATCCAGCGCGCTTCTTAATTCAGCGTCGATGGCTCTTTTGCAGCGAATCTGCCTATCCATCAGTCTGAGCAGTTTCCTTTTTGCTATGTCTATGGTTGATGGTCTAGCTCAAAGCAGCGAGCACGAGAATGCCATTACCACAATGTGTTTGTTGGGTTTTAACGCAGCCATGGCCAATGCAGGGAAGACGCCTCCTGCAGGGATGGGCCAGTTCACCTGTCAATGCTTCTTAGATCAGGTGAATGCTGGGGAAGTCATCAGTTCAGCTCAGTCCAAATGCCAAGCCAAGGCAGGTGCCCACTACGACATTTAAACGTTCTTTTGAATGTGTTGATCTGAACATTGGCCTGAAAGCGATTTAGATCAAGAATCTCAGTCCTTCTGATCAATTCGAACGGTACTTCCTCAATAGTTCTGTTCTGCTCGTAAGAACGTTAGGCCGATTCTGATGATTCCCTTGGTTCACCACACCATCTCAGCTACAACCAAGATTGAGAAGAAGGACAATCCACTCTAGAGCTCGTGATTGGCCACTCTTGACCATCGCCTGATTTTGTCGCCAGACAACAGTTTGTTTGTATGTCTTGTGGCTTTTTGAGAGCTTCTGACTCGCTCCCCTGTAACTTAGGTGAGCATCAGCATCAGCTCACCGGCCCCAAACGGCTCGCTCCCTAGGCTTCGGCTTTTCAGCTCCAGCATTCAAGGACTTTCCTTTTTGGACCAAGGCTTCACTGATCAAATCCCATCGGTCCTTTTAGGAATGACCATTTACATAGGCAACCTCTCTTTCCAGGCGGAACAGGAGGACTTGCTCGACCTGTTCAGCCAATACGGCGAAGTCAAGACATGCAGCCTCCCTCTCGATCGAGAGACGGGGCGCAAGCGTGGTTTTGCTTTCGTTGAGATGGCAAACGATGCAGACGAACAAAAAGCGATTGACGATCTTCAGGACGTTGAATGGATGGGGCGAATGATTCGCGTGAATAAAGCAACACCACGTGAACGTACAGGTGGCGGTGGTGGTGGCCGTGGTGGATACGGCGGTGGCGGTGGCGGTGGCTACGGCGGTGGCGGTGGCGGCAACCGCTGGTAAATCAGTAGCCTTAGCCCTTTCAATAAGGCCACCCTGTGGGTGGCCTTATTCGTATTAATAAGTTTCTTCTGGATCGATTAATTCGAGCATTAGATCCTTTTGCCAAGCCCGTTGGTGGAGCTCTTCGCGGTGGTTAACCGCTTCATTGCCAGAACGAATGCCGTCTTGAAGATTTGGAACCGCTGCTCGAAGGCTCAGCCTGTGTTGCTTTGCGGTGAAGCGATGGAATCGATTGAACGCTCTCGAACGGGTCATTGAACCTCCTTCAAGTCTTTAAGTTCTACCCCCTTTCAGGCCAAATGAACAGTTCAGACGGGATTGCTCAGCAAGCTTTCAGCTCAATGCTTTGATCCGAAACCTTGTAGCGCTTGAATGAAGGCAGTGCCCAAG
This sequence comes from Prochlorococcus sp. MIT 1303, assembly GCF_001631965.1. NCBI lineage: Bacteria > Bacillati > Cyanobacteriota > Cyanophyceae > Synechococcales > Prochlorococcaceae > Prochlorococcus > Prochlorococcus sp. MIT 1303. The sequence continues at coordinate 43,360 of NZ_LVHK01000041.1, read as the reverse complement.
TTTTATGGATTCTCGCGTTCGGCGCACTGCAAGTCCCCTGAGAAGGCTGCTCAGCAGCCTTAAGCCTCATCGGCGCCTGATTCTTGCGGCAACCACTTGCTCCATTCTCAACAAACTGTTTGATCTCGCCCCGCCGGTACTCATCGGTTTGGCCATTGACGTCGTCGTACACGAACAGACTTCCTGGTTAGCGAATCTTGGCTTTAGCACTGTCCCTAGCCAATTGGGATTTCTTGCGTTGCTCTCCTTTCTGATCTGGAGTGCTGAATCCTTCTTTGAATATCTTTATGGCGTGTTGTGGCGCAATCTCGCCCAGACAACTCAACACAATCTTCGCCTGAAGGCCTATAACCACCTCCAGCATTTGGAGATGGCGTTTTTCGAGGCAGATAGCAGTGGGCGGCTGATGGCTGTTCTTAATGACGACATCAACCAATTAGAACGATTTCTCGACTACGGGGCCAATCAGATCTTGCAGTTGATTACAACTGTGCTGTTGGTAGGTGGGGCGATGGTCTTCGTCGCTCCAGGTGTTGCCTTGTTCGCCTTTTTGCCTATCCCAGTGATCTTATGGGGATCAATTCAATTTCAGCGGCGGTTGGCTCCGCGCTACCGCGAGGTCAGAGATAAAGCTGGTGAGCTGGCTGCTCATCTCAGCAACAACCTCGGCGGGATGTTCACAATCAAGAGTTTCGCTACAGAAGCCTGGGAACTAGAGCAAATTCGCTATCGCAGTGAGGCCTATCGCTGCAGCAATAAGCAGGCAATCAAACTTTCAGCAGCCTTCATTCCTCTGATTCGCTTTGCCATTTTGTTTGCTTTTCTGGCCATCTTGGTGATCGGAGGCCTTCAGGCATGGAAGGGGCAAATGGCTGTTGGGCTTTACAGCGTGCTCGTTTTTATTACACAACGCTTGCTGTGGCCTCTTACAACCCTTGGTCGCACACTTGATGAATATCAGCGTTCAATGGCCTCCACCAATCGTGTGCTGGATTTGATCGATACTCCGATTACCATCGTTGAAGGATCACAGCCGTTGATAACAGCACGAGTGCGGGGCGCTTTGTGCTTTGAGGATGTGGGCTTCCATTACCAAGGCCGCGCTCCTCTTCTAACTCACTTCAATCTTGATATTCCCGCTGGCTGCACCATCGGAATTGTGGGAGCTACAGGGTCAGGAAAAAGCACCCTGGTGAAACTTTTGCTGAGGCTTTATCCACTCAGCTCTGGACGGATTCTTCTGGATGGACAGCCGATTGACATGCTCAAGTTAAGGGATCTACGTCGTTCAATCGCACTGGTCAGTCAAGAAGTCTATTTATTTCATGGAACAGTTTCTGAAAACATTGCATATGGTAGTCCTGAGACAACTCAGGAAACAATTGATGATGCGGCAGATTTGGCTGAAGCCTCAGAGTTTATTAAAGCCCTCCCGCATGGTTTCAATACGTTGGTGGGTGAACGTGGGCAACGTCTTTCTGGTGGTCAGCGTCAACGAATTGCTCTGGCTAGGGCAATTCTCAAGCAGGCACCGATTCTGATCTTGGATGAGGCCACCGCTGCCGTTGATAATGAGACAGAAGCAGCGATTCAACGTTCTTTGATGCATATCACCCAAAACCGAACCACTGTTGTGATTGCACATCGCCTCAGTACTGTGAGGCATGCGGATCAGATTATTGTTATGGATCAAGGTAATATTGTCGAGCAAGGTACTCACGATTCACTTTTGAAGCAATCAGGTATCTATAGGGATCTCTGGCGAGTTCAGGCTGGGTTGCGTACTGACGAATTGCTGTTGGTCTGAATCAACTTTTGTCGAGCCTTTTGTCTATCATATTTGTGAGATATCTTCTGATTAGCGCAATATCCATATGGCACAATTATTTCGTTGTCGATCAACTACAGCATGGCTCATTTGGTTACCTTATCGACACAGGCTGCCAAGCAGAGGCTTGATTTTCTTGTAAGTCTTGGCTTCTTCTGCTGAGAAATAAAAGCAGCATCTTCTTTGTACTGATTAAAGATCTTGAAGCAAGCAACAGTTAACAATTCAAATTGAGCTGATGATTAACTCTCTAGCCGTTCAACACAATTGAGCATTGGCTAGAGTGCTGCTTAAAGCCGCAGGCTACTTTTATTAGAGAAAAATCTAAAGGGCTCTAAGATGGTGATATGACTCCCAAGCATCAAGGCAGTTCTGGTTGGCGTTCAATGACCACTGCCATTGGCGTGGGGCTGATCGCAGGCCTGTTCCTTTCAATTCCACTCAGTCGATCACTCACACAAAAGACTGCAGGCACAACCACTCCCCTTTTCCCGATTAGCAATCCATTCAATGCATGGAAGGGATTTGGTGATCGTGATGTGGTGGTGCTCGGCATGGATGCAGGTCGTGGTAACACTGATGTGATCTTCACAATTCGAGTTGCGGGGGGCGAAACAAGAATTACCCAGATTCCACGTGATAGTTATATCAATTCGCGTAATTTTGGGCCAATGAAAGTTAATGCTTTGTATGCATATGGTGGTATCGAGGCAGTAAAAAGTGAGTTGACTCGGCTGATGCATCGTCCCATTAGCCATCACATTCTTGTTAACCTTGAAGGGATCAGAACTATTGCAGACTTATTGGGAGGCATTGAGGTTGATGTGCCTAAGCGTCTTTATTACCAAGATCAATCCCAAGGTCTTTATATTGATCTTCAAGCTGGCCCTCAGGTCTTAAAAGGTAAAGATCTCGAGGGTTTTTTGCGTTGGCGCCATGATGGTGAAGGCGACTTTGGTCGCCTGGGTCGTCAACAACTAGTCCTCAAGAGTCTCTTTAGTAAGCTCACTCGAGCTGAGAATCTTGTTCGACTGCCAGCATTGATAAGTGCTGCTGGCCGTAACATCAAGACAGATATGGGGCCTTTGGAGCTTGGAGGTTTAATGACAGCAATGGGTACCACTGAACTTGAAGCAACACGACTAGCAGCTAAGCCATTCTTTAGTAATGGCATTAGCTACCTAGAAACTGAATGGCCAGATGCTGCGGAAGCCAATGGCTCGCTTTATCGATTCCTATTTTAAATCGATCGCTGGCTAGATCAAAGCTGAATAATTTTCCTTGGGCTCTTAATGGGAAATTTGATGTGAGGTGTTTGTTCAGCTTCAACTCCATGATATGCAAGCAATAGCAATACAGGCTAGAAGTTGGATTTTGCATCCAACTTATTGGCATTGAACAATAAACTATTGCTATTATGTGTTTTCTTTTACGGCCTTTAATGGTCAGATTAAGAATGTGAATGATGTGATTACCTCTTCGAATAAGCCCTTAACTTTATTCCATCTAGACTCGTTAGTACTTGCTGCTAATGTATATAAACGCCCCCGATCAACGACCACTGTTGCTAGCTCATGGCGTTCTCGATCTTCAAGATGAACGGTATATTCCAAATCGTAAAAGATGTGTCCTCCTGCCTCACGCTGATTGGCGTCTACTAACTCAGCCTCTCGCCCACTGCCTTGAGGTGCAATCACTTCACGGCTTAAACGCTCCCCAATTGTGATTGGACTCCCTAGGGTTTGCAGATCTCCCTTTTCGTCAACTTTCGAAACAGCCAAACTTAGTGTTTCGTCGCTGTTGATTAAGTCGTGAAATACCACCTGAGGCCCTCCATTCATACTCACACGGCTCCATCCATTGGGATAAAGGAATGCATAACGACCATCCGGGCTCTGGAAGGAGTTCATGCCTGCATATGAACCACTGCAGGCAGCGAGCAGCATCACAAGAGCACAAGCGAAACCCACACGTGAAATGGTTCGCACAAGTTCAAGCATTGGAACAGAACCGGACTTGCTGACCATTCTGCCGGCGTACGGTCTTGGCTTGATCAACAATTGCCACCTGGTGAACTGCCAAGATTCTCAGTATCTGCGGCGGACCCCTGAGCGGCTTTACTCGACCCCTGGCTCGCTTGATCGACCAGTTCGAGCGTCTGCCTGGGATTGGGCCACGAACGGCCCAGAGACTTGCCCTGCATTTGTTGAGACAACCGGAAGACCAAATCCGCGCTTTTGCTGAGGCACTCCTAGCGGCCCGTTCTCAAGTGGGTCAATGTCAGACCTGTTTTCATCTCAGCGCGGAGCCTTTATGCGACATTTGCCGTGATGCAATGCGATGCGATCAATTGCTTTGTGTGGTGGCTGATTCCCGAGATCTGCTAGCTCTCGAAAGAACTAGGGAATATAAGGGTCGCTATCACGTCCTAGGTGGACTGATTTCACCAATGGATGGTATCGGGCCGGACATGCTGCAGATCCCCAGTTTGATTCAACGCGTTGATCGAGATGGCATCAGCGAGGTCATTCTCGCTCTCACTCCCAGTGTTGAAGGTGACACCACTAGCCTTTACCTGGCACGCTTGTTAAAGCCGTTCACCCAAGTGAGTCGAATCGCCTACGGCCTTCCTGTTGGTAGTGAGTTGGAGTATGCCGACGAAGTCACTCTGACTCGTGCGCTTGAAGGCCGTCGAGCTATGCAATAAAGCAATGTCTTCCACCCATCGCCCGACCCAATACAGCACCATTTTGCCTGCGGAGCGCCTTCCGGAATGGTTGCGTCGCCCCATCGGCAGCGTCTCCCAGTTGGAGCAGATGCAGCAGCTGGTTAAGGGGAATCAGCTACACACCATTTGTGAGGAAGGGCGTTGTCCCAATCGCGGCGAGTGTTACGCAGCCGGCACAGCAACTTTTCTCCTAGGAGGATCGATCTGTACTCGTAGTTGTGCTTTCTGCCAGGTCATGAAAGGCCAATCTCCTCAGGCAATCGATCCGCTCGAAGCAGAGCGAGTTGCAGATGCGGTGCAGCAGATGGGTCTTCGTTATGTGGTTCTTACTTCAGTAGCAAGGGATGATTTGCCCGATCATGGTGTGAGTATTTTTACTGACACCATGGCGGCCATTCGCCAGCGCAATCCTCTTATTGAGATAGAAGTGCTTACGCCGGATTTTTGGGGCGGAGTCGCTGATCTGGCCAAGGCATTAGAAGCTCAGAGAGAACGGCTCACGCAGTTGCTCATGGCTGCACCAGTTTGTTTCAACCACAACCTCGAAACCGTTGAAAGGCTTCAGAACAAGGTTCGACGGGGAGCTACGTATCACCATTCTCTCAATCTGCTGGCTGCAGCGCGGGAACTTGCTCCCAACATTCCTACCAAATCAGGCTTGATGTTGGGACTAGGAGAAGAGCAAGAAGAGGTGGTTCAGACTCTTGAGGATCTCCGTTCTGTTGACTGTCAACGGGTCACATTGGGTCAGTATCTGCGCCCTTCATTGGCACATATTCCGGTGCATCGTTATTGGCATCCTGAGGATTTCAAGAAGTTGGCTGAAGTTGCTCGCAAGCTTGGATTTGCTCAGGTGCGTAGTGGGCCTCTAGTGCGTAGTAGTTATCACGCTGGTGAAGAATGATCTCTGCGATCCAATCCCCCGCAGCTTTTGCCAACGACGCTGATTACGCTCCAGCACCTCACTGCAGCTTCCAACCATCAACGCTCCGGCTCCACCCCAGATCATCCTGAGTGGGAAATCCATTGGTGCTGCTCCTAGCTCTCGGACAGTAAAAAATCCACGTTGCCGGAAATAACGAATTAAGCGATCGTGTTGGTGCCCTTCATCACAAATTGCCAGCAGGCGTGCTTGCCGACATGGGGTGGCTTCAAGTGCCCAGGCCATGGTGCCAACCCAGATGAGATCCCCTACTCCGGCGGGTGCTTCAGGATGAACACGCATTGTGTCGAGCTGTAATCCCTTCTCGCCTGCATAGGCCCAAGCCTTCATCTCACCCCAAAGTTGTATACGTTCCTCATCGAGAGCTTGTGCGACGACTAACTTTAAGGACCAGAGATTGAGTGGTCTTCTCACCTGCAGTCTCAAGAGCAGGCCGGCATCAGAGGCCTGCTTTTCCAACTCAATTAGACTTAGTTGAGTCATGGCAAGGGAATGAGAGTGACAAATTTTTGACGAGTCAATGCAATACAGCCTAGTTACGAATGGCAAGCTGATCACGGTAATCGTAGAATTCAAGATGAAATTCAGTTTCTACTCTCTGCTGCCTGTCTGTGTTAATTGGCGGACTTTTTCCAGCAGAAGTTGATTTAGTGGTTGTCGATAACATCATTGCTAATTCCAGAACAATAGAGCAGCATTTAACTGCAATATATGCTCAGAGTCATCATCTTTAAAAGCAAGCTAGCGCTCTATGCATATTAGATCAGCGTAAGGTTTTGCCAAGTAACAGATTGGTAGGCATGGAGTTTTGTTTTTGCTAATCTCATTTTAGGCTTATTAGTTGTCCATTGAAACTCTAAATATAAACGATCTTTTGCGAAAGGAGTCAGATTTATTTAGGTAAGTGATGGAAATTATCAAGGCTGCTTGAGTAATGAGCGTGAAACGGCAATACTTAACATTTTATTGCGTAGCTTATCCCTAGTCAAGTCAAGCTAGTTTCTTTTGATGGCTTTGAATTGTAGCCTGTGTAAACGAATAATTAGGCTTTTCTACAGTATTTATAGAAGGTTTCTCAAGAGTCTGTTTGAGTTTCTTCTTCCGCCACACTTTTATCGGCAATGAAGGGCCTTGCGAATAGGTCTTAGGGTCTTGTCTAATTGAAATGCCTTTGCCCTAATAATGAAGCATTTAAAGAGCAAGTAAGTTGGGATTAACTGAGAAGGTCTGGAGGGTTAAGGCTTATTGATTTTGCTTTGGTTTTAGTGCCTAAAACATTGATGAGATGCTCTAAGAAGAGTCACCTCTATCGCTTAGCAGCTAATTTTAGATTTGATCTCAGGGTTATCCTCTAAACATTGAGCTCACAGAGCTTTCCTCATGGATGCGCCAAATCGCTTCGCCAAGCATATTGGCCACTGAAAGTACCTGCAATTGAGGGAAGCGTCGTTCCGCTGCGATGGGAATGCTGTTGGTAACCAAGACTTGTTCGAATAATCCTTCTTCGGATAATCGTTCGCAGGCGGGGGGCGAAAACACGGCATGGGAGGCACAGGCAATCACCCGTTTAGCCCCTTCTTGTCGAAGTAGACGAGCTCCTGAGCAAATGGTTCCCCCAGTGTCGATCATGTCGTCGATCAGGATGGCTGTTTTTCCAGCTACATCGCCGATCACTGTGAGACTTTCGGCAACGTTGTGACCTGATCGGCGCTTATCAATAATTGCCAGTGGCGCATCCCTCATTTGTTTCGCAAAGGCTCGGGCTCGTGCGACTCCTCCCACATCTGGAGACACCACCACTACTTCGTTAAGTTCTTGTGCTGCGAGGTGATCAACCAGGACTGGTGAGCCGTAGATGTGATCGCAAGGGATGTCAAAGTAGCCCTGGATTTGGGCGGAATGCAGATCCATGGCGAGGACTCTGTTCACGCCAGATTTCACCAGCAGGTTTGCGGTGAGCTTGGCAGTGATTGACTCGCGGCCAGCCGTTTTGCGGTCGGCTCTTGCATAGCCGTAGTAGGGAACTACAGCCGTGATTTGCCTGGCAGAGGCGCGCTGACAGGCATCAACCATGATCAGCAGCTCCATCAAATTGTCGTTCACTGGCGCGCAGGTGGGCTGAATCAGGAAGACGTCACAACCTCGGATCGATTCCTGGATTTGTACATAGAGCTCACCATCTGCGAACCGTTTGCAGATCCTTGGACCATCGGGAACACCTAGGTAGGCCGCAATCTCTCTTGCAAGAGCTGGATTTGAGGTGCCGCTGAACAAGCGCAGACGCTGCATGTCATAGCTGATGCTCTCTTGTTCGGTACGGGCTGCGGTCAGAAAACTCGTCACGTCGACAGCGAGCAATATCAGCTGTACTCCGATGCTAGTGCTGCAAAGGCTCTCATCTCAACTTCTTCTCTATGTAGGGTCGCCTGATGATTGCTCCCATCCCTTTTCTGGTTGGTGCAGGCCCCCTCCCTGATGGTCGGATGCGGTCTGGTTGCTTGCTTTTGGCTAGCGCTTGGGGAGGGGAGTTGAGCCATCATCGCTGCTCTGAAAATCCCCATCAGGTTCTTGGTTTGTTGCCTCCGGAGGGTGGAATGGTGCGGCTGAGTGGTGATCCAGCCATGCTTCATCCAGATGGTGGTAGCTGGCTGGAGGCTCTGGGAGCATGGCGCCAGCCCACCATTTTGATGGTCTCGCCATTGCCATCCGGGGAGATTCCTGGTGTGGCACCTGCTTATGTAGCGCTCTGTGCGGCCCTCGATGTTCCTCTGATTGGGGTTCTGCAATTGGGTGGCCCATGGGACCTCAGCCTTCGCCGCTCTGATGGTTTGCCGTGGTTCGGTTTGCTTCCAGATGATTCCTCAGCTTTGTCAGCAGTCCCTAATGGGGGCTGCTTGCAGCAGGGGCCCTCTTTGGAGGAGGTCGTGGTGCAATTGCGTCGACGGCTGCTGCTGTCGTCCGATTGATGAGGCCCTGTTAGTTGCCCTGCGGCCAGAGCGGCATGGGGTGGCTTGCCTTGAGTTGCCGCAGGGTTTGTTCCCCGGCTCTTGGGGCTAGAGGTAACTCGCTGAGGATTGGGAATTGATTGTTGCTAAGAGCCGCTGCCGTGAGGCTTAACAACTCACGAGGGGTTAAATCGGTTTGTACTTCTTTTGAAAACTCTTTCAGAAGTTTGGGGAGTTTTGCGAGGGTGTTCGGCTGTCGCAATTGTCTAGACAGACCGTTCAGGATCCATTGTTGTCTTTGACGCCGACCGCTTTCTTCTTCAGGACCAGCGCGGTAGCGAACCAGTTGTTCTACCTCGCTTCCATTGAGTCTCTGCCGCCCTGCTTGCAAGTCCACCGAATAGTTCTGGGCATTGTCTTTGTGTTTAAAAGGCGTGTTGAGGTTGACCTCCACATCTCCGAGTCCATCTACAAGGACTCTTAGAGCTTTGCGGGGGATCACCACAAAGCGGTGGGGTTGTCCTTTTGTAAGGCCGAGGATTTCTGCAATCACATCGGCGGTAAGGGCAATACCCCCCCGCCCGTAACTTGACGCTAGTGGTTGCATCCCATTGCTTCCAGGCAGGGTCACAGCGAGTTCAATCGGCAGCTGAAGAACTTCAACAGGTTGCTTGGCCGCAACCTTCACGAGCATCAGGCTGTCTGCATTGGCTGAACCCATCGGTGCAGCTTGGTTTGTGAGATCGTTCAGTTGGTCTGAATCAATGCCCACTAACAAGATGATGATTGGTTGTTTGGGAAGCGGCGCTAGGGAGGTTGCTTTGTCCACTGATGGATCGCCTTTGGCGACTTGATCTGGCTCCGGCCAGAGCAGCCCCAGGGCCGTGCTTGCCAGCCAAAGACCACCCAGGGTCGCAGCCAGGCGTAGCAAGGTACGGCCTGGATATTTCCCCATCCAGTGACCCACGCTCGATGGCGTTGGCGTTCTGCCTGAATCTTGTGTAGGCATCAACCGTCTTGAGGACAGCGGCATCACAGTCTTGCTCAACTACAGCTCCTTAGGGTTAAAAGTCCAATGGCTTTTGGACTAACCGAGACTTCTGACAAGGCATCTTGCGAGGATGTAACGACCCTGCCTAAGTCCTTCCAAGATTGATTGGGGCTAATGGCTGATCTAGATGCTGACTTCGATCAGATCCCAATGTTGTTTTTATTTTCTGGTGTTTTTTGATGGTTGAGGGCAGCTCAGCGTTAGTTCGCACGACCGGGGTGTTACTTCATCCCACAGCACTGCCTGCAAGTCCAGTTTGCGGCAGTTTCGGTGCTCCTTCAAGGGCTTGGTTGCAATCACTTGCTCGCCATGACATCGGCGTATGGCAGTTGTTGCCTTTGGCTCCTCCTGATGCGACAGGGTCTCCCTACAGCTCCCCTTCAAGCTTTGCTCTTAACCCTTGGTTGCTTGATGCCGATGATCTTGTTGATGAGGATTTCCTGTCCGCATCCGTTCTTCGTGAGTTGCCAGGAACAGTTCCTATCCAGGAGCCTTGCGCATCGGTTGATTTTGCTCTGGCTGACCTTCGCAGTCAGCGACTTGGCATAGCCTTAAGGGAGGCTTGGTCAGAGCAGGCTAGAGACCATCATCTTGCCTTTGAGAGTTGGTGTGGCAAGCAGTTCTGGCTTGAGGACCATGTTTTATTTATGGAACTCCGTCGTCAGCATCAAGGCCTCCCTTGGTGGGAATGGCCGGAAGGCTTGGCAGCTCATCAACGTAGGGCTCTCAATGCCTGGAAAGGTCATCATCAGGAGGCTCTGCTTGAACATCGTTTGCTGCAATGGCAGCTTGATCGGCAGTGGCAAGCACTGAGACATCTAGCAGGCGAGCTTGGCGTTTTGTTGTTTGGTGATCTGCCTTTTTATGTTGCGCGCGATAGCGCTGACGTTTGGAGTCATCAGGGCCTGTTTTCGATCCTTCAAGGAGGGGAGCTTGAGATCCAAAGTGGTGTTCCCCCTGATTATTTCTCCAGTACAGGACAACTCTGGGGCACGCCTGTTTATCGCTGGTGGCGGCATCGCTGCAGTGGATTCCATTGGTGGCGTAGCCGCTTTGTGCGTCAATGGCAACAGGTGGATCTTTTACGCCTCGACCATTTCAGGGCGCTTGCGTCTTATTGGGCAGTTCCTGGATCCGATACGACAGCGGAGCACGGGGAGTGGCGGTCTTCTCCAGGTGCAGCTCTATTGAAGCGGCTAAGGCGTGATGCTGGTGGCATCTTGCCACTGGTTGCAGAAGATCTGGGAGTGATTACCCCTGATGTGGAAGAGCTACGAGACCAATTTGGTCTGCCTGGAATGAAAATTATCCAGTTTGCTTTTGATGGCAATCCCAGTAATCCCTATCTACCTGAAAATATTAAGGGTCATAACTGGGTGGTTTATACAGGCACTCACGACAATCCAACGACGCTGGGTTGGTGGCAGCAGCTTGATCTCGACATCCGTGAGCGGGTCGCAGATCGATTGAAGGGTGTAGTTCATGCCCCTGGTTGGCAGTTGCTGGAGCTGGGCCTAGCGACAGAGGCGTGTTTAGTGATGACCCCTGTGCAGGATTTGCTTCATTTAGATGATGTAGCTCGTTTCAACACCCCTGGCACTGTCGAGGGAAATTGGTGTTGGCGGTTGTCTTGCTTTGATTCAGCTCTTGATGGAGCCCTCAGAGGCTATGGCGAGAGAGGCGCTGTCTGGGGACGTTCGCTTGAATCGGCGGCCGGTTTGCTGACGGCATCTGCGAGTCGGTAAATCCCAGGATTATTGGGTTCGTGAGTATGCGCCTGGCCCTTCCAAATGACTCTGTCCTCAGGAGCAGCTGGAGGCTTGATCTCTAGTAGGAGGGGTGGCCGCAATTGAAGAGTGAGTGTCCCCTGAGCTTCTCTGAGATTTGTGAGATCTTTCCCAGCGCTGTTGATTTTGAGCATACGTGGCTGACTGAGATTGATCTCCAGTAGACCTATCTCACCCTGAGCTTGGTGCTGGATAAGGGTTGCGTTGAGCCATTGTTCTGGAGATCGTTTTTGTGCTTCTTCCAGGGGTCTTAGGCCATCAAGGGCGGGGTTGGCTGTCTCGCTTGCGTGCTGATCAGCAAGGGATTCAAGGCTGACTGTGATTGGCGAGAGGGTTTGACTGTTGAGTGCAGCAAGATGCTTTTGCTGGTGATTGAGGGCCAAGAGGCTGCTGAGCATGACCACGGCATAAATCACACTCCCTTGCCAGGTGGTGAAGACATCGATGCTGCCGGGGGTGAATCGCGTCAGGCCCCTGTTGGAATGAGTTTGGTTCCTAGCATTGCGTTCTGGCATAGCCCCGTTGAGGCTGCCTGGGGCTAGTTCAAGATGCTGCTCCAGCAGCGGAAGCATTGAGCACAGATAGGCTGGCTCTGGTAGTCGTTTGATCCACCCCCGTTCAATTGCTTCTAGAACGGGGGTAGTGATTCGTGTTTCTTCAGCTAAATCACGCAGGCTCATTCCACACTGTTCGCGACGCTCTCTGAGTTGACGACCAGCTTCCAGTAATGAGCTCTGGAATATCTGTTGTGGATCTTGTCTGGTTTCGACTTCAGATCTTGATTTTTGCCATGGAAGGTTTAGTCGCATCGGCGTTTCAATTGGATGGCTTTGTCAAGCGCATCAACACATTGAGGGCTTGGTGATTTTCAGTAGGGGAGCCCATTCTCTCTCGTTAAGAGCGCGCCAGCACCCTTCTGGTAATGCGTCTAGGGCAACATTTGCAATCGCAGTGCGTTGAAGGTCTAATACGGGGTGACCTAGTTGTTCGGCTACGCGACGGATTTGCCGGTTGCGGCCTTCCCTGAGAACCACCTTCAAAAGGCTTTGACTTGGGTGTGATTGCAAAAGCTCTAGCTCAGCGGGCAAGGTTGTTTTCCCATCAAGCATGACGCCATGCCGCCAGCTTGAGAGCACTAGGGCTGAGGGTTTACCTTCCACCAAGACTTGGTAAGTCTTGTCATGTGCATAGCGTGGATGGGTCAATCGCAGCGTGAGCTCTCCTTGGTTGGTGATTAGCAGAGCTCCTCGGCTATCGGCATCAAGTCTGCCTACAGGGTGAAGGCCCTTGCATAGTTTGTCGGGCAGCAGGCTGAAGACAGTCACTCGCCCGTGGGGATCATGACAACTAGTGATCACCCCCGCAGGTTTGTTGAACAGCAACACTCTTGTTTCGGTGTTGGAATTGAGCACACGCCCATCTACAGAGATCTTGTCAAGCTCTGGATCGGCCTTGTCGCCAAGCTTGGCAAGATGGCCATTCAACGTTACCCGCTCTTGCAGGAGGAGTTGCTCTGCATGGCGTCGGGAGCATAGTCCTGACGCTGCAATCAGCTTCTGCAGTCTTTGTTGCTTCATGCCAATGTTTTCAGCATGGCTTTCAGCGGGCGCCGAGACCCAGATGCACCATATCCATCTCCAAACATTTAATAGTTGGAAGAGTGTTTGGGAAGATGTGGTGAGGTTTTCGAGGAGATCATTATAGATAAGTATTTGCAAGTGCTTGGCGCATCAACAGACTGTCTCTATTGATGGCGCTTGAAGAAAAAACGTTAATTCTCGGTTTTAAAGCCTTCTTCATTTTGGCAATGGAGTGGAATTCGTCCGCAAGGCATTGATTTGCTCTTGGCAAACGATGGTAAATTAGGAAACTTGGTTGTTTCGTTATTCAGTATGGCTCCCTTGGCGGTGCTTTCAGATGTCGACCTGGTGCGTTCATACCTGCGCGATATCGGTCGAGTGCCGCTACTGAGCCATGAGCAGGAGATCACGCTGGGTCGTCAGGTGCAGGAGTTGATGTCTTTAGAGCAGCTTGAGTCTGAACTGGAAGGTCAAACAGGTGAGCCAGCGAGTCGTAAAGAGCTAGCGAAGGCAGCTGGCTTGAGTGCGTTGCAGCTCAAGAAGAAGTTGCAGAGCGGACGACGTGCGAAGGAGCGGATGGTGTCTGCGAACCTGCGCTTAGTGGTGAGTGTTGCCAAGAAGTACACCAAACGGAATATGGAGCTGCTTGATTTGATCCAAGAGGGAACGATCGGCTTGGTGAGGGGAGTGGAGAAGTTCGACCCAACCCGTGGCTACAAGTTTTCGACCTATGCGTATTGGTGGATTCGTCAGGGGATCACGCGTGCGATTGCGGAGAAGAGCCGGACGATCCGTCTGCCGATCCATATCACGGAGATGCTGAACAAGCTCAAGAAAGGTCAGCGAGAGTTAAGTCAGGAGATGGGGCGCACGCCAACAGTGAGCGAACTTGCAGAGTTTGTGGAGTTGCCTGAGGAGGAGGTGAAGGATCTGATGTGCCGTGCCCGTCAGCCGATGAGTTTGGAGATGAAGGTGGGAGATGGGGATGAAACGGAGTTGCTTGAGTTGCTTGCGGGGGAAGAGGAGTTGCCGAGCGAGAAGGTGGAAGTGGATTGCATGAAAGGCGATTTACGTACCTTGCTGGAAAAGTTGCCCGAGCTGCAGGGTCGTGTGCTGCGGATGCGTTATGGAATCGACGGAGGGGAGCCGATGAACCTCACCGGGATTGCTAAGACTTTAGGAATGAGTCGCGATCGAACACGCCGTCTGGAGAGGGAAGGCTTGGCGTTGATGCGAACCTCCTCGTTTGAACTTGAGGCTTATATGGTGGTTTGAAACTTGTTTTTTAGTTTTCTGAGAGTCGACAACCAAAGCTAACCTTGAGGGATTATTCCTAGATTAATTTATCCTAACTCTCATCCGCATCAGTTGCATATTCTCTTTCCTTTTTTATTGCCTGTTCAGCATGAGATGAATATAACTTAGTTGGAATATGGCTAAATCTCCGTGCCAATCGATAGATGACTCTCGTGATAATCAGACCATTGATGAATGGCAGAGACTTGTATCTTGGAGTAGCTTCTTTCCCTCTGGCGATTGTTATCCTTTGTGCCCATGTTTAGGTGGTCCGTGGAGTAAGATTTTGCAACATGCCATTTGCGACCTTGCGAGGACTGAAGGTTCGCCGTAGCAGGCTCATTAAGGCCTTGATATCAGATGCGCTTAAGCGCTCATCTTTGATCAATGTCATCAGTAGACGACTACGCAAAGTGGATCCATCTGGGCCAAGTAGCAGTTTTAGACCTGCTCCTGCTACAGGGATTAGTTCTGCATCTGGTGCTACAGCGTCTTGGTTTATCACTTTCAGCAAACTTTCAATTCGCTCCAGACGCAGGTGCCCATTATTATCGAAAATCACCTCCATCAGTTTCTCTCGCATCTCCATTGAGTCTCCTGCCAGTAGACGTTTGGCTACATATGGGTAGGCAATTCCAATAATCTTGAACTCTGGATCTAGCCTTAATGCAAGACCTTCTTGACTAACAACAGCTCGGATGATCAAGGCAAATCTCGCCGGGACTCTGAAGGGGTAATCGAACATCAGTTCTGAGAAACGATCGGTGATTGCCTTGAAGTTGAAGGACTCCACCGATTCACCAAGAGAGCCACCAAGTACTTCTTCTAGTGCCGGTATGATTGACGTTAGATCACTTGTTAGACTAAGGAATCCCAGCTTTTGAAAGTCTTTAGCTAGAGCCTTGAAATCGTTGTTGATTAGGTGAACTACTGCTCCAGTAAGAGTGAGACGATCGTCATCACTAATTGAATCCATCATGCCGAAATCGCAGTAGGCAAGATGACCCATCCTTTTACTTTGACCACTGAGGGCAAAAATGTTGCCTGGGTGAGGATCAGCATGGAAATAGCCGAACTCAAAAAGTTGCTGAAGACCGCTGATGACGGCCGTCCTGATAAGTGCTGTTGGATTAAGAAGTTGGGCTTTTAACTCCTTGCGGTCTCGTAGCTTCGTGCCCTCGATCCAGCTTGTGGTTAGTACACGGCGGGATGACAGCAATCGCTCCACCCTCGGGACCGTCACCGTTGGGTCTTTGGCGAAAAGAGCCGCAAATCGTTCAGCATTGTTAGCTTCTTGTTCGTAATCAATTTCCTCAAATAGGCTGCGACCAAATTCATCAATGATGTTGCCTAGTCCAAAGCCCAAGTTGAGTGGGAGCACTGGTGCTGACAGCACGCCGAGAAGGCGGATGATGACGAGATCGCGGCGCAAGATGAACGCCAGTTGAGGACGTTGTACTTTCACGGCTACCCATTGATTACCGTGTAGGCGAGCTTTGTAGACTTGGCCAAGGCTGGCTGCAGCAATTGGTTGGTTAGGAAACTCTTCAAAGAGTTGACTAGCTGGAGCCCCAAGATCTTCTGCCAACGTGGCGAGGGCCGTGGCATGGTTGAAGGAGGGCAGATTGTCTTGAAGGCTGGTGAGTTCCTCGAGCCATTCACGCTTGATTAGATCTGGTCGGGTGGAAAGCGCTTGGCCCACCTTGATAAAGCAAGGCCCGAGGTTGGTGAGGGTGATGAGCAGTTTTTTTGCGAGCCTTTTTTGTGCCTCTTCGTCGTTGTTAGAGCCCTGAGCCAGCACTCTCACCGCCAGTGTGAGCAGTGAGGTGAGCACATGAATGAATCGAGGTATCCACACCCAGGGCCTGGCTAGCAACCAGAGCAGATCCTGATACGCGTCGTAACGCATCGGGGCTTTGCGGAATGCTGAAGCGGACGATGGATTGGAGCTGTTCAACAGACCGCCTGGGCACGTTGATCATCAGACTTTAGAAACGGCGATTCACCTTCATGGGCTTTCTTCCCCTGTTGACTCGCGACCGTGGTCGCAGCTTGCATCTCCCCGCTCATGGTCGTGGGGCTGGCTTGCCTGATGATCTGCGTGCAATGTTGCGCCATCGAGCTGGCATCTGGGATCTGCCGGAACTTCCTGAGTTGGGTGGGCCATTGATGCAGGAGGGGGCGGTGGCAGAGAGTCAAAGGCAGGCAGCGATTGCTATCGGGGCTGAGCGGGGTTGGTATGGCGTCAATGGCGCGACAGGCCTCTTGCAGGCTGCTCTCTTGGCAATAGCAAGGCCTGGTCAGGCTGTGTTGATGCCTCGCAATGTCCATCGCAGCCTCATTCAGGCTTGTGTTTTGGGCGATCTCACGCCTGTCTTGTTTGACCTGCCTTTCATGGTTGATCGGGGTCATGTGTTTCCCCCTGATGGACCTTGGTTGAAGGACGTTTTGAATGAACTTCCCATCGCTGGTGTTGAGATCGCTGCAGCTGTGTTGGTGCATCCCACTTATCAGGGCTATGCGACGGATCTCAAGCCCATGGTTGTTGAGCTTCATTCTCGGGGTTGGCCGGTATTAGTGGATGAGGCTCATGGTGCTCATTTCGCTAGTCGGGTGGATGCATCTTTGCCTGATTCTGCGATCACAGCAGGTGCTGACTTAATAGTCCACTCATTGCACAAATCTGCTGCCGGTTTGACTCAGACCGCAGTGCTTTGGAGCCAAGGGGATCGCGTTGATCCCAAAGCTGTCGAGCGCAGTCTCGGCTGGTTGCAAACCACCAGTCCAAGCGCACTCTTGCTGGCTTCTTGTGAAGCGTCGCTGAATGACTTGTGCAAGCCTGCGGGCTTGCACAAGCTGGGAACGCGCCTCAAGGATGCTCGTGAATTGGCGGTTCAACTTCGTCAGTTGGGATTGCCTTTGCTTGAAAACCAGGATCCCTTGCGGCTGATTTTGCACACCGCTGCAGATGGTATCAGCGGACTTGAAGCAGATGCTTGGCTGATGGATAGGGGGCTGGTGGGCGAACTTCCAGAACCAGGCTGCCTAACGTTTTGTCTTGGCTTGGCGCCCCAGCGTGGATTGGTCAGGCTGATGCATCGTCGCTGGCGGGGACTCCTTGCAGCCAAAGGTCAGGGCCTACCTTTGCCAGTCTTTACGCCCCCGCCACTGCCGCGCATTACAGCACCAGCAATGGCTTGCGGCTTGGCTTGGCGCGCTCAAAGTCAGAGAGTGTCGATTGCTGATGCGGTAGGGAGAGTCGCGGCGGAGTTAATCTGTCCCTATCCTCCAGGGATTCCCTTGCTAGTGCCAGGTGAGAAGCTGGATCACAGACGTGTGGACTGGCTTTTAGAGCAGCAGAACCTTTGGCCCGAGCAGATCGCTGGTACGGTAAAAGTTCTGGCCTTGTAAGACCATCAATGGTGTGGGCGTGATAGCAGAGGCCTTTCGATCGAGATTGGTAGCAGCCGGATCTTCCAGCCAGCGGATTAGCAGTGGTCTGGCTGCCGGAGCGTTCGGTTTGGTGGTGGTTGCTTTAGGGGGTTGGTGGTTCACGGTTGGTTTGGGTGTGATCGTGCACCTTGCTTTGCTTGAGTTTTTCCGCATGGCGAAGTTCACCGGAATTAGGCCGGCGACGAAAACGACTCTTGTGGCCTGTCAGTTGTTGCTGATCAGTACACAGTGGGGAGTGGTTGGCGGCTTGCCATCTGATCTTGCTGCAGCAGTGCTGCCTCTCTCTGGAGCAGCCATTTGCGGTTGGTTGTTGCTTCAGCCGATCACCGGCTCCATTGCCGATATCGCCGCCTCGATCTTTGGGTTGTTTTACTTGGGGTTTTTACCCAGCCATTGGTTGCGATTGCGCAATTTGAGTGCTCTCGATCTTGCTCCTGGGCTGGGTCAGCTTCCTGGCTGGTGTGCAGGCTGGTTGACTTCTGGGATGGCGATCACTTTGGTGGCTTGCTTGATGATCGTCGCTAGTGATATTGGCTCTTATGAATTGGGACGTCGTTTTGGACGCCTACCTTTATCTTCTATTTCGCCTGGGAAGACTGTGGAAGGTGCTGTCGGAGGCCTGTTTTGCGCAATGACTATAGGGGCAGTCGCCGGTGAGCTTTTGGCTTGGCCATTGGGTTTTTTGCTGGGCGTGCTGCTTGGAGTTTTGGTTGCATTATTTGCGCTGGTTGGAGACCTGATCGAGTCGATGATGAAACGAGATGCTGGTCTTAAGGATTCTGGTGATGCGCTGCCTGGTCATGGCGGCATCCTTGATCGCATTGATAGCTATCTCTTCACTCCTGCAGTGGTGTATTACGCAGTAACGCTGATCCTGCCTGTCATGAGTTAATGCGATCAGGGTGTTACTGATGCGCGACCTTTGAGGTGAAGTTGTCCACCGTTCAGAACGGCTTCTTCAATGTGAATAGCAGGGTCCATGGGTAGTGAAGCTTCTAAATCCACATCCTCGTGTCTAATCAGCACGGTTCCTTGATCCGCTCTGATTAGAAAACGTCGTCTTGCCGGTTCTTGTTGACCAATCACTGGAGCCTGTAATTCCAAGGTGTCGTTGTTGATTTGAAGTCCGCCAAGAGGCGTTATGCCAATGAGCTCTTCTGCTAGCCAATCGCCAAGCCATCTCCATGGATCTGATAGCAGGACCTGATTGAGGTCTTTGTCCGTGATTGATACAGTTCCCTGCAGATCAAAGCTTTGCTCCAGAGTCACAACCTGGGCTGATTTACCGAGGTTCATGTTCAGCCTGAGGGGGCCGCTTTTTAATTCGGCGTAATGCAATGGCAGGCCTTGAAAGATCACCTCCTTGGCCATGAGACTGACTCCTGAAAGACGACCTCTCAATAGCTCCAGAGCAGATCCGTGCAGTTCCAGCTTCAGTTCACCAACGGCATCGCATTGTCGGCGGACCCAAATCTTTAGACCATTGGCGAGGAGTTGCAGTAAAGGGCCGGTACTGGTGGTGGATGAAGGATCTCCCATGGCTAGGACAAAGCTTGAAGCCAGCGTTGGGCGACAATCTTGGGATGGTCTAGGTGTGGTAAATGGCCGCAGTTGTCAAGTTCTTCCACGTGAGACCCCAGCAGGGTGAGGGCTTCCCGTCTCTGAGGTCCATTTAGGATACGGTCGTTGGCACCCCAGATCACATGAAGTGGTTGTTGGGGTAGCGGTGTTCCGCAATTGGCGATACCTCCACTGCGGGCAAAGGCAGCTAGTGATCTCCTCCAGCCTGATACCTGTAGATGAAGGGAAGCGATTTGTTCCTCAGCATCTCCGACAGAGTTTTTGGGATCAGCGAAGGCTTGTCGGCAGATGCTGCGTCGCACGGCCGGTTGACTAAGGATCCATGCTCCCAGTTGATCTAGGCCTGGAGGGATAGGTTTTGGCCGTCCTGTTAATCCTGCAGGCGAAAGTAAGAGCAAGCGGTTGATTTGTTTTGGATGACGTCGAGCAAGCTCCATGGCAATAGCACCTCCCATTGATGCTCCGATGACTCCCACTGGAGAATTAGAGGGCAGATGGGCTAGCAGTTCATCGAGGTGACGGATGAGCGCTTCTTGTCCATAGTCAGCTTCAGGGGGACGGGGAGAGAAGCCAAAACCATACAAATCCGGAATCACAAGCTGATGGTGAGGGCTTAATAACGGCGCTAGGCGTCGGAATTCAAGGAAGCTGCTATCAAACCCATGCAGCAGCAGCACTGGAGCCCCCTCGCCAGTAATGGCTACTGGGTAGGACTCAGGCTCTGAAGTCGAGCTTGGGACAAGCCCCGGTAAAGACCACCACTGAACTTGATTGGCCAGGTCACGGGCTAATGGATCCAGAAGTTGTGGTGTGAGTTGACGTAAAAGGGTTTCTGACGAGGCGATTGTTTGGGCTGCCATTCCAGTTTTGAGGTTCAAGAGGCTGCCATTCGCTTGGTGACTGTGGATTCGACGGGGACCGGGCCATTGTCGCTAGCGCCGAGGAGTGCTTCGAGTAGGGCGCTGGAATTGACGGTAAACGGCAGTTGATGAAGGTCAGAGCCTTGTTGACAGGCAAATTGGCAGACCTCATGCAGCTCGTGAAGACTCAAATTCGATAGGCCCAGATCCTCAAGATTTACAGGCAGATCAAGTTCTTTGAGGAATGGAATCAGTTGTCGCCTTGCTTGTCCGGCCAGTTGATGGCCTCCAATAATCTCCTCAAGACGCAACTGTACGAGAATCCCGTAACCCACCTTTTCTCCATGAAGGACCTCATGGCAATCTTTTAATTGCGTGAGTGCGTTGTGTACCGCGTGGGCAGCGGCAGTACGGCAGCGAGAACCGCCAATCCCTCCGATCAGCCCTGCAGTTAGTGCGCAGGCTTCGGCAACCCTGATCCAGGCCAGGCTGTTTTGATCTTTCAGCGCTTCAGGCCCATCAAGCAGCAGCTGATCGCGCAAGACCCTTGCCATCTGCACAGCTTGTTGAATCAAGCCATCGTTGCTGGAGCCATTGCTGACAGACGCTTCGTACCACTTGGCGATTGCATCTGCGATGCCGCTTGCGAGAGTCCGGGGAGGAGCCTGACGCACGAGACCATGATCAAAGATCATCAGATGTGGACATCGAGCCAGAACTTGATCGCGTTGAAAAGCACCTGTTGGTGAATAGATATTGGCGAGGGCGGTCCAACCGGCACAGGTGGCTGCACTAAGTGGAACTGTGATGCATGGGATGCCTAGCCGATGGGCCAAAAGCTTCCCGGCATCTAGCACCTTGCCCCCACCGGCGGCAATCACACCGTCGCAGGAGTTGTACAAGGCAAGAGCATTGATCCGCTTGAGATCCATCTCGCAACAATCGTGCTTGAGCTCAGCAGACACTGTGTTGAGTCCAAGGTTCCTGAGGTTGTTGAGTAATCCCTGGCGTAACTCAGCCGTGGCGATGCTGCGTCCAAGAAGTAAAGGTGAGCGGCAAATCGAGGCAATGAGTTGATGGCTTTCTTCCCAAGCCCTTTCTCCCCTAACAACCTTTGCGGGGGCGATGGAGTGAGCGCAGTGAGAGACCTCCTCAGGCAAATTGTTTTTGTTCATTGATGTTGGAGAGGTGTCAGACGCCTGCTCCAGCGAGTTCCGGTGTGGCAGTAGTTTTGCTGACATGGCGGACAACGATTTGCTTGTTGTCATCCACGTCCATTTCCGCAGCATCACCGTCCTTGATGCGGCCAGTAAGCACTTCCTCGGCAAGACTGTCTTCCATGAGCCGCATGACAGCCCTTCGCAGCGGCCTCGCTCCATAAGAGGGGTTGTATCCCTCTTCCACTAGTCGCTCTTTGAATGCATCTGAAACAGTGAGAGTGATCCCTTTGTCTTGCATGCGAGAGAACACTTCTTTAAGCATGATCTCAGCGATTTCTTTCACCTCATCTCTGCTGAGTTGGCGGAAGACGATAATTTCATCGAGACGGTTGAGAAATTCAGGACGGAAGTATTGTTTTAGTTCTTCGTTGACCAGGGATTTGATCCGGTTGTATTGACTTTCTTCTGCATTTTCACCTGAGAATTCGAAGCCAAGTCCTCCGCCTCCTTTCTCAATCACTTTTGAACCGATATTCGAAGTCATAATGATCAAGGTGTTCTTGAAGTCAACTGTTCTTCCTTTGGAGTCAGTTAGTCGACCATCTTCCAATAATTGAAGCAGCAGGTTAAAAACATCTGGGTGTGCCTTCTCGATTTCGTCGAAGAGCACAACGGTATAAGGTCTACGACGAACAGCTTCGGTGAGTTGTCCCCCTTCGTTGAACCCCACATAGCCAGGAGGTGATCCGATCAGCTTGCTGACCGTATGTCGCTCCATGAATTCCGACATGTCTAGTCGGATCATGGCTTCTTCGCTACCAAAGAAGTAGGTGGCGAGAGCTTTGGTTAGTTCCGTTTTGCCGACGCCCGTAGGGCCTGAAAAGATGAAACTGGCAATGGGGCGATTGGGGTTTTTGAGGCCCACCCTGGCTCGACGGATGGCTTTCGAGACTGCTTTGACGGCTTCATCTTGGCCAATCAGCCTCTGGTGGAGGGTTTCCTCCATGTTTAGGAGCTTCACTGATTCGCTTTCGGTGAGCTTTTGTACAGGTACTCCGGTCCAAGCCGCCACGATGTTGGCAATATCTTCTTCTGTAACCAGTGGTGTGGTGAGAGGAGGAATTGATGGAGCTGTTGTGTCTTTTTCAGGTTGAGGCGTTGGAGTCTCATCGCTGGAACGAACAGCATTTTCTGCCTCGGCGGGGGGCGATTCCTCGCTGTCTTGGCGACTGCTTTGAAGCAGAGTGCGGATCTTTTCTCTTAGCTCAACTTCTTTTTCACGTAATTCGCCGGCTTTGGCGAAGTCCTGATCACGAACGGCATCTTCTTTTTCCTTTTGAACCTTGCGCAATTCTTTGTCAACCTCTTTTGCCGCAGGGGGAAGTTTGGAGTTAAGCAAACGCACACGGCTGCCAGCTTCATCGATTAAGTCGATGGCCTTATCCGGCAGGAAGCGGTCAGAGATATAGCGATCGCCTAGATTTGCGGCGGCATCTAGGGCTTCGTCTGTGATTTTTAGGCGGTGATGCTGTTCGTAGCGCTCCCTTAATCCTTGCAGGATCTCAATGGTTTCAGCGATCGATGGCTCGCCAACCATGACCGGCTGAAATCGGCGTTCTAGGGCAGCATCCCGTTCGATGTGTTTTCGATATTCGTCAAGAGTGGTGGCACCAATGCACTGCAGTTCTCCTCTGGCTAGCGCTGGTTTGAGAATGTTGGCGGCATCGATTGCACCTTCTGCAGCGCCTGCTCCAATCAGTGTGTGCACTTCATCGATGACCAGGATCACGTTGCCTGCGGATTTGATCTCTTCCATGATCTTTTTGAGCCGTTCTTCGAACTCTCCCCGGTATTTGGTTCCAGCAACTAGCAGGCCGATGTCGAGGGTTAGAACCCTCTTCTCTTCAAGGATGTCGGGAATATCTCCCTGTTGGATGCGTTGAGCGAGGCCTTCAGCAATTGCTGTTTTTCCAACTCCAGGCTCTCCAATCAGTACAGGGTTGTTCTTTGTGCGTCTTCCGAGGATCTGAATAACACGATCGATTTCATTTTGTCGCCCGACAACAGGATCAAGCTTGGACTCATTGGCTAGCTGGGTCAGGTTGCTGCCGAATTCATCAAGTGTGGCTGTCTTCGTTGAGCCTTTGCCTCCACCTCCGCCTGCAGTGACCTCGGCGGTTTCTCCGAGCATGCGGATTACTTGGGTGCGCACCTTTGCTAGGTCTACACCAAGGTTTTCGAGTACTCGGGCTGCTACACCCTCACCTTCTCGGATGAGACCAAGCAGTAAATGTTCTGTACCGATGTAATTGTGGCCAAGTTGTCGGGCTTCTTCTAGAGAGAGTTCCAGTACGCGCTTTGCTCTTGGTGTGAAGGGGATTTCTACGGCGACGAAGCCTGAACCACGGCCAATGATCTTTTCAACTTCAACGCGGGCGTCTTTAAGGTTCACGCTCATTGACTTGAGAACCTTCGCTGCCACACCTGTGCCCTCACCGATCAATCCCAAAAGAATCTGCTCGGTGCCCACGAAATTATGACCAAGGCGCCGGGCCTCTTCCTGGGCCAGCATGATCACCTTGATGGCCTTCTCGGTAAACCGCTCGAACATGGTCCGGGGCACGTGAATCTATCTCTAACTTATCAGGGTTGGTGTTGGAATGTGAGGTGTTGGATTATTTGACCTAGTCCCTGTACTGCAAGGGAGTTAGTGGTTTCAATAGTAACAACAAAGTAGCTAAGATGTTTGTCTTCGTTGTATTTTCCGGACGGTAATCCGTACTTATTCAAATCTTTTGTCTTGGCTCAGCCTTCTTCTCTAAGCTTCGCCACTGAATCAGAGCATCTTGGCCGTTGCTGTAATAGTGATGACGACATCCTGCTGTCTTGAATCCGCAGCTTTCGTAAAGCCCTCTGGCCGCCGAATTGTTTCTGGCAACTTCGAGTGTGGCGTGGATGGCTCCAGTTAGTTGCCCTTGCTCGAGCAACTTTGATAGCAGCAGACGGGCTAGGCCCTTTCTGCGATGTTGAGGATGAACGCCTATTGCGGTGAGATGAAGTTCGTCTACCACTAGCCAGCCACAGGCCAAAGCAAGCAGTGTTGAAGACTTGAGCACTCCCATGCAGAGACTGCGGGAATCGATCAATTCCTGAATCCATTGCTGTTTGCTCCAGAGTCCATTGAGTGCGAGTTGATTCAGCTCCATGCACCCATTGATCTGTTCCGGCCCTAGATGGATGACTTCCATTGCTGGGATGTCTTGCTTCAACATGCCTAACCCCCTCCTTGGGGGGATTGATCTCTACATTGATCCCTCTAACTAATTTCCTCGTCCATTGCCATGATTTCATCCAGCCCCTATGAGCCTGGGCGGGATCTCCTTAGCCCCAATTGCAACCTTGCTCCGATTACAACCGAACTTGATGCGCAATCACGCTTGATCGTAGGAGGCTGTCAACTGAGCGAATTGGCTGAGTGCTATGGCACCCCTCTCTATGTGCTTGATGAAGCCACTTTGAGGGCAGCTTGTCAGTCTTACCGTGGGGCATTGCAGCGTCACTATCCAGGTCCATCTCTTCCTATCTATGCCTCTAAGGCCAATAGCTCATTGATGATGAGCAGCCTGGTGGCTTCAGAAGGTTTTGGGCTGGATGTGGTCTCAGCAGGTGAGTTGCTTACCGCTTTGAAGGGAGGTGTGCCAGGCGATTGCATTGTGCTTCATGGCAACAACAAATCTGATCAGGAGCTGCTGCTTGCCTATCGCAATGGCGTCACAATCGTTGCTGATAATCAGCATGATTTAGATCGCCTCTCACAACTGGTGCCGGTTGGGGCAGATCCTGCAAACTTGATGTTGCGTTTCACTCCGGGCATCGAATGCCATACCCATGAGTACATCCGCACCGGCCATCTTGATAGCAAGTTTGGTTTTGATCCAGATCAGCTTGAATCGGTTCTGAATCATTTACTCGGCTGTCCCTGGGCACGGTTAACGGGACTCCACGCTCATATTGGATCGCAGATCTTTGAATTGGAACCTCATCAGGATCTGGCAGATGTGATGGCTGGTGCTCTGCAACTTGCTAGGCGCCTGGGTCATCCAGTCATGGATCTCAACGTTGGAGGAGGCCTAGGTGTCAGATATGTCAGCTCTGATGATCCACCTTCAATTGACAACTGGGTCAAGGTGGTTGCCGAGGCAGTGAATCAAGCCTGTCGTTCTCGCAACCTGGATTTGCCCCGGTTGATGTGTGAGCCGGGTCGATCTCTGGTCGCTGCTGCCGGAGTCACCCTTTATCGGGTTGGATCACGCAAGACCATCCCAGGGCTGCGCACCTATCTTTCTGTCGATGGAGGCATGAGTGACAACCCCCGCCCAATCACGTATCAATCTCTCTATACGGCTTGCCTTGCTGACCGCCCTTTGGCCTCGCCAGACGAGACGATCACTCTGGTTGGCAAGCATTGTGAATCTGGGGACGTTCTGCTTAAGGACCTTGCCTTGCCATATGCCAGCAGTGGAGAAGTCTTGGTCGTGTTTGCGACAGGGGCTTACAACGTCTCAATGAGTTCTAACTACAACCGCATCCCACGACCTGCAGCGGTCCTTGTTCATTCAGGCCACTCGGAGTTGGTGCAGAGGCGGGAGCAGCCAGAAGATCTTCTGCGATATGACGTTATGCCGGAACGATTTGTAGCGTTAGGCTGAGGGGGCAAGGATGGGGAGTGGGAGTGAACTTGTGGGGGGTGGTAGATCCGCGCCTGCTTGATGTTTTGTTTGCTTCGGCCCTTGGCGTCTTGCTTTTTTCTAGGGTCAATGAGCGGCGCACCCTTTGGTTGTTGAGGGGTTACCTCTTTTTGGTTGCCTTGGCCTGGTTTGTGCAGCGCTTTGAAAATCTTCCGCTCACTTCAAAGTTGGTGGATGCGCTGGTTTTGGCTTGTTCTTTGTCATTAGCGATCCTTTGGCAGGGGGAACTGAGACGTTTGATGGAATTACTGGGAACAGGTCGCCTGGCCGTTCTCCTTGGCAATCCTCAGAACGAGCTACGGGCCACCGCGAGCACCGTTGCCCAGCTTACTGAGGCGGCTGGACGCTTATCTCAGAGCCGCCGTGGAGCATTGGTTGTTGTTGATATGGGTAGTGATCTTCGTCCAGAAGACTTCCTTAACCCTGGTGTGCTGATTGATGCCCAGCTAAGTAGTGAGTTGCTGCTGAATCTTTTTGCATCTGATACGCCCCTCCATGACGGGGCAGTACTTGTGAAGGGGAATCGGATCGTTTCTGCTGGTGTCATTCTGCCTCTCTCGCGGCAGGGCATCAGCCGTTATGGCACGAGACATTTAGCAGCCTTGGGGATAACAGAACGTTTTGACCGCTGTATTTGTGTGGTGGTTTCCGAAGAGACTGGAACATTGTCCCTTGCAAGTCAGGGCCGGCTTGAACGGCCCATCACCAGTAGTCGTCTGCAGGATTTGCTTAAGGAGTTGATCGCTTCTTCATCAGGAGCAGCGGCTACAAAGGGTGCCTCTAGTCCAGTCAAAGCTTCGGCTGTTGCTACACAAGCTTCATCCAGGCTTAGCGTGAGCAGCTCTAGCGAGGAACCACTCCCGTGAGCCGCCGTTCGGCCACTAGTTCAGGCCATCCAAAGGTCTGTGCATGTCCCTCGGGGCTTGATCCCTATCGGCTGCCTAACCATGTGGCTGTGATTATGGATGGGAATGGACGCTGGGCCAAGGCCAGGGGCCTGCCTAGGATGGTTGGCCATCGAGCTGGCGTAGAAGCTCTCAAGAGAACCCTTCGTCTTTGCAGTGACTGGGGCATTGGTGCCCTTACGGCTTATGCCTTTTCTACGGAGAATTGGTCTCGTCCTGGAGATGAGGTGAATTTCTTGATGACTCTGTTTGAGCGTGTGCTTCAGAGAGAGTTGGAGTCACTTGAGCGTGAAAAGGTACGGATTCGTTTCCTGGGAGACCTTGAGGGTCTCCCATCAGGTCTGCAGGCATTGATCAGTGAGGCCACCGAGCTCACTGTTCGGAACAATGGCATTCACTTCAATGTTTGTACCAATTACGGTGGCCGACGTGAACTGGTGCTGGCGGCACAGAAACTTGCACAACGCGCTGCAAGAGGGGATCTTGATCCCACTTTGATTGATGAGAACAGTTTCGAGGCTGAGTTGCTCACGGCTGGTGAGGTTGATCCAGACCTTCTGATCCGCACCAGTGGTGAGCGACGGATCAGTAATTTTCTGCTCTGGCAACTCGCCTATGCAGAAATTCACGTCACCGATGTGTGCTGGCCTGATTTTGATGAAGTAGCTTTGACAAAGGCTCTTTTTGATTACCAGTCACGCTGTCGTCGTTTCGGCGGTTTGGATCCAATCGCAGCGAATCATCTGGGATCTTGACCGTTGGCTTCAGTCGTTCCATGACCGTGCTTATTGCCAAGGATCACACCTTTGAACCCGATGTTCATCGTTATGACTGGACAGTGGATGAGGTGCAGGAACTCTTGGAGCGACCACTTATGGACTTGCTCTGGCAGGCCCAGCTTGTGCATCGGACGGCAAATCCTGGCTACCGGGTTCAGCTGGCTTCTTTGCTCAGCGTGAAGACGGGAGGATGCCAGGAGGACTGCGCTTATTGCCCCCAGTCCATGCACAACAGTAGTGATGTTGAAGGGCAGCCCGATCTAGTGGTTCAGATCCAAACAGTGCTTGAGCGCGCACGGGCCGCCAAAGATGCTGGTGCGGATCGCTTCTGCATGGGATGGGCTTGGCGGGAGATCAGAGATGGTGCCCAGTTTGAAGCCATGCTTGCGATGGTGAGTGGTGTACGGGAGTTGGGACTAGAGGCCTGTGTTACTGCCGGCATGCTGACTGAAAAGCAGGCTTCTCGGTTGGCAGATGCGGGATTGACTGCCTACAACCACAATCTCGATACCAGCCCTGAGTACTACGACCAGATCATCACAACGCGCACATACCAGGAGCGAATCGAAACCCTTCAGAAGGTTCGTTCAGCTGGCATCACGCTTTGCTGTGGGGGCATCATTGGGATGGGGGAATCAACGCTGGATCGAGCCTCTCTTCTTTGTGTACTAGCCAATATCAACCCTCATCCTGAGAGTGTTCCTATTAATGGTCTGGTGGCAGTGGAGGGCACGCCATTGCAGGACCTCCCTGCGGTGGATCCTTTAGAGATGGTGCGCATGGTTGCGACGGCTCGAATTCTGATGCCTCGCAGTCGTGTGCGTCTAAGCGCAGGGCGTGAGCAGCTTGGCCGAGAGGCTCAGATCCTTTGTCTCCAAGCGGGAGCTGATTCGATCTTTTACGGCGATAGTTTGCTAACTACCAGCAATCCTGATGTAAAAACTGATCGCGAACTTCTCTCTCAGGCAGGAGTTCATGCGAATTGGGAGGAGAGTGACGAATGAATCTGCAAGATGATCAGACCTCTGCAGATCTATTTCAGGTAGCGACTTTCTATTCCTTTACTGCTTGGCCTGAGGTCACTATTGCCTGCTTATTGCAGGATCTGCTGAGCCTTGGGGATGAACATCAACTGATGGGAACTGTTCTGTTAGCAGAGGAAGGGGTGAATGGAACGATATGTGGATCGGTTGATGGTGTTAGAGCTTTGCTTGAGAGGTTAGAACGCGATTTGATCGATGGTTTGTTTGAGCTGAAAATTAGCTGGACGCCTGAGCAGGCTTTTCGTCGCTTCAAGGTTCGCCGTAAGGCAGAGATTGTGACCATGGGTCTTGCCGGGCTGAATCCATCAAAGACGGTGGGGACTTATGTGGACGCTCATGAATGGAATGATCTAATTGATGATCCAGATACTCTCTTGATCGATACGCGAAATGACTATGAGATTGCGATTGGGGAATTTAAAGGAGCAATAAACCCCCAAACGAACTGCTTCCGCGACTTTCCTGCTTGGGTTGAACAGCAGTTGCGTTCAATGGTTAAAGCACAACCTTCAGCACGAATAGCCATGTATTGCACAGGTGGCATTCGCTGTGAGAAGGCTACGTCTTATCTGATTGAGAAGGGCTTTACTAACGTCCATCATCTTCGTGGTGGCATTCTTCGTTATTTTGAGCAGGTATCCCAAGCTGAAAGTCGCTGGCAAGGAGAGTGTTTTGTTTTTGATCAACGTGTGGCTTTGAATCATCAGCTTTCACCTGGTGTTCATCGTCTTTGTCATGCCTGTGGAATGCCCCTCACCCCTGAGGATCAGGCGATGAATAGTTATCGACCTGGTGTTCAGTGTCGCCACTGCGTGGATCAATTTAGTGATACGGACCGTATTCGTTTTGCTGAAAGACAACGGCAGATGGAACACAGTTCTAGGAAGTAAACAACACAGCCATGAAGAAAGCGTGTCTGTATGTTTTTTTAGTTAGAGATTGGCTAAGTTTAGGCCAAGAACAGTTGAACATCTCCAAGCAGGCCTTCCAGTAATGTGACTCTTGTTGAAGTGAAGTTTTTTGGGTACACTCACGAAGGAATGCTAGTTAAATGGATGCATGAACAGTTGGTTTTGTTCGAGCAATGAATCTTGCAAGGTTGAATGAATCGCTTGCTTGCTTTGATTAGAGAAGTCTGATCAGAGACTCAGTATTTTCCTGCCGGAACATCTGCGTGGAAAGGGAAGTGGCTTGTATGGCTCCAACTCTCATGGATTTCAGAGAGCTGGAGCCATACAAGCTTAACTGATCTAAAGGAGTAAACAAGAAGCAAATTTTGAGGCTTTAAACTTGATTTGATCTCAGCTTAGATCCAATTCTTTGATTGTTTTCTCTGCCTTTGCGATGGCCATGCTTAAGGTGTGATTGCATAGGCTCTAAGCCCATGCTCTTTAGGGTGGCATTGATCTTTTTGCGGCGTTGCTCTTTTAAGGCTCTATGAGATTGCCGTCCTTTCTGCTTACAGTTTCGAAAAGCTTCTGGTGTTTGGGCAGCATCAATACAGTTCTGGGAAGCGTTGATGATGGCAATCCGATTGTCGGCACTACTTAGTTCCCATTCTTTGCGGGTCTCAAAAAGCTTCTGTTGCTGAGCTTCGCTAAGTTTGGCTCCAAAACTTTGACCACCTTTGTTGGCGTCAGCATCGCGGACGACAAAGGCCGAACCAGCAAGGGCAAAACAAGCAATCAGCCAAAGGGCTTTGGAACGTATGGAAAAGTTCATCGAGAACTCCAAAAGTTGACCTTTTTATCTTGCGCGTATGCACATGGAAAAATCTGACCAGAAGCACTGCAAAGCATGACTAAGTTTGACCGTGGTCTTCAGGTAGACCTTTGCCCATAGGCCAGACAAAAACACGTGTTGCGATCAATGCCTTTTGGATTGCGTTGTGGTCTGAGTGTTAGCAAGGATATGTAGGGGCTCAATAACGATGAAGTGCGATTGGTTTTGTTCTTTCATCTCTTTTGCTTCTTTGCTAGCAAGCAGGCTATTTATGCTCATTTTTCAGTACTAGATAGCTTCGCTACAACTTCAACCCTTCTCCACGCTTTGCTTAAATCCTGTTTTTGGTTGAAACTCTCGTCATGCCAAGAAATATGCCATGCCCTGATAACACTATGCCAGCACTCAGCTTTTGCTGGCGCTATCCCTACTTGAGAGTGTTAGTGGTTGTGTTGTTGATGATTTCTCAACCATGGGCAATTTCAGCGCAGGCATCAACTCCCCCATCAGTGGCCCAATCAAGCTTGCGTCATTTAAGTGACCACTTGCCGATTGTTGGTGTTTGGATGACCAATAGTCCGAGCCCTCTTTATTACAGCCGTAACTTGATGCATAAGGCGGTGAAAGATCTCTATCGCGCAGGCTTTACGGCGCTCTATCTCAATGTTTGGAGTCGGGGGTCCACCTTCCATCGCAGCAACTATGCCCCTGTAGAAGGGCCCCTTCAGAAAGCAGGTTTGGCTCTCGACCCTATTTGCACCCTGAGTAGAGAAGGTCATGCCCGCGGCATGAAGGTGGTGCCATGGTTTGAATACGGGCTGATGGAGCCAGATGATGCAGAGGTGGTTAAGCTTCATCCCGACTGGGTTCTTGCCAGAGCTGATGGCAACCCAGTTGTGAAGATGCATGGGAATCACCAGCGGGTTTGGCTTAATCCAGCCCATCCAGAGGTTCGTGCGCGATTCATTGGCGTAGTGATTGAGGTCATGAAGCGCTGCAAGATGGATGGCGTTCAGCTTGATGATCATTTTGCTTGGCCGGTGCAGCTTGGTTATGACCCTTACACCGTGGCTCTTTATCAACAAGAAACCGGCTCCTCTCCGCCCCGGGACTACAGCGACCGCTTTTGGATGCAATGGAGAAGGCGGAAACTGACCGGTTTGCTTAGAGAACTGAGGCAAGCATTGGGGAAGGAAAAGCTACCTGTCAACATCAGCCTTGCCCCTGGGCCTTTCAGATTTGCTTACAACAACTGGCTTCAAGACTGGGAGCTTTGGACTGTAGGCAAATTGATAGACGAGTTGGTTGTGCAGAACTATGCCTACTCACTGAAGGGATTTGCGAAGGATCTCGACCAGCCGGCCTTACGCAAAGCACCTCAATTGGGTGTCCCTGTGCATATTGGCGTGTTAGCAGGATTCGGCAAACGCACCACGCCCATGCCGGTTTTGGCTGAAAAGGTTCGAATGGCAGCTGAGCGCGGCCATGGAGTGATTTATTTTTATTGGGAGGGGCTCTGGGGACAGCACGCTGGCATCGAGGGTGGAATTCAGCGCCTCAGGCAGTTCAAGCAATTGCATGAGAAGAAAAACTAGGCTTGTTTCTAGTGTTCTGGCTGCATGAGCGTGACCACTTCTCTGGTGTTTGCAGACAGCTCTGCACTGGCCAGTTGATCGATGGCCCGGTGCATCGCCTCTTTCCTTGATGGAGCATAAGTTTGCCAACGACTGAACACTTTCACCATGCGTGAAGCAGTGATTGGGTTGCGTTGATCAATGGCGATGAGCTGATCAGCCATGAAGTTGTAACCACTTCCATCAATAGCGTGAAATACAGGAGGATTTGAAGCGAGACCACCAAGGACAGCCCTGATCGCGTTGGGTGCCATTGGGTCAAAGCGGGGATGATCTAGTAACTGTTTGATTCTTTCAAGCCCATCTGACCGTGGAGTGGATGCCTCCAGAGCAAACCAGGTATCTAGGATCACTGGTCGATCTTGCCAGCGCTCGTAAAAGCTTTTGAGAGCTTCGTCTCGCTCAGTACATTCAACGGGTTGTAGTGCCCGAAGGGCCGCTCGAGCCAAAGACATCGAGGGTCCGTTGACTGCTTCAACTGCTTCCTTGCGAACTTCGCGATCACCAGCAGCAGCTAACCAGCTCCAGGTCAGTCCTGTGAGCATGCGTTCACCTTGTCCAGCTGGCCATTGAGCCTTCCAATTCAATCGACTACGTTCAAGCAGATTCTGGAGCGGATCTGAGAGCTTGACTCCCAACCATGACTTGAGTGATTGATAGACCTGATAGAGCATCAATGGATCGGCGACATCCTGGGCGGCCTCCAGTTCAGCGAGTCCTGGCATGCCAAATAACATCGCCAGAAAAGAGGGATCACTCTCCCCTCCACTGGTGATCAGTTGATTTAGCGCTAGAGCTAAACGTTCTTCAAGTGGATTGTCAGCTTGCTTGTGAGCCCTTGCTAAAAGGATCTTTCTCCATAATCTCTGGCCTGCTTCCCATCGAGCAACGGGATCGTCATCAAGAGCAAGTAGCTGCAACGATTCGTCGACTGAGACGTCCATCTGCAACGTGATCGGAGCTGAAAAACGACGAAATATCGATAGAGCTGGAGGCTTTGCTTGCCTTGGTAGATCCCTTAGTGAGACGTTCTGCGTGTCTTGGTCCAAAACAACCAGTTTCTCTTCGCCGACTCGTCCATTTGGGCCGATCACGGCGAGGGCCATAGGAATGACTAGAGGTTCTTTTGAGGGTTGACCAGGAGTTGGTGGTGTGAACTGGCTGACCTCAAGTGTGAGTGTTCCGACTTGAGAATCCCAGTGGCGTTTGACGCAGACTTGAGGAGTTCCGCTTTGGTGATACCAACGCTGAAATTGATCAAGATCAAAACCAAGTTGTTCCCCATTTGCGCAGGCTCCTTCAGCAATGGAGTGGATAAAATCTTCTGTGGTGGCAGCAGTGCCATCAAAACGCTGCACATATAACGCCATTCCTGCCATGAAGCGTTGCTGCCCAAGCAGGGTGTGAAGCATGCGGATTAACTCTGCACCTTTTTCATAAATAGTTGTGGTGTAGAAGTTATCAATTGCCTTGTACTCACTAGGTTTAACTGGATGAGATGTAGGGCCTGAATCTTCACGAAATTGGGTGTTTCGCAGCATTGATACATCCTCGATGCGCTTCACTGCTTTTGAATGCAGATCCGCTGTGAAGCTTTGATCCCGAAATACAGTGAGACCTTCTTTTAGGGAGAGCTGAAACCAGTCCCTGCAGGTGATACGGTTGCCAGTCCAGTTGTGAAAATATTCATGAGCAACAACACTTTCGATTCGTTCAAGTTCACCATCGGTGGCACATTCGGAATCAGCCAATACAAGTTTTGAGTTGAATATATTTAAGCTCTTATTTTCCATTGCACCCATGTTGAAGTGACGCACTGCCACAATGTTGTATTCATCCAGGTCGTACTCCAGCCCATAGACCTTTTCATCCCAGGCCATAGCTTTTTTCAGAGAATCCAAGGCGTGACAGGTGTAGGATTCGTCTCCATTTTCAACATGCAAACGCAATAGAACTGAGCGTCCAGATGTGGTTTTGAAATGAGCTTGAACTTCTTGAAGTGCCCCTGCAACCAAAGCAAAGAGATAGGCAGGCTTAGGATAGGGATCGTCCCAAATTGCCTCATGTCGCATTGGATCTTTGGCTAAAGTCCCTTTGCTCACAAGATTTCCGTTAGAGAGCAACACTGGATAGCGCGTCAGATCCGCCTCAATTCGTACTCGATAGCGACTGAGCACATCAGGTCGATCAGGGTGGAAGCAGATGCGACGGAAGCCTTCTGCCTCACATTGGCTTGTGAGCATGCTCTCGCTGGCATAAAGCCCTTCTAGTGAGGTGTTGCTGAAGGGATCAATTCGGCAGATGATCTTCAACTCAAAAGGATGAATTGGTGGCTGATGGAGAACTAACTCACGGCTCGATAGGCTGTAGGCATCCGTTGGTACAGAACTGCCGTTTATAACAATGGAGTCCAACTCCAGGTCTAACCCCTGAAGGACTAAAGGAACTTTGCTTGTTAAGGCAGGCTCGATCTGCATGGAGCTGGAGATCACGATGTGCTGTTCTTCGACAACAACATCCAGTTCAATGTTAGGAATCTGGAAGGGATATGGCCTGTAATCCGCTAATCGGGTGGTTGCTGTTGTCATGGGGGAGTGATTGTTTGTAGAGATTTTTGAGTTTGAGCTTCCGCGCTAATTTCCTGATGACATCAATTGAGATTTGCTAGCCATACCGTGGAATAATTTCTGCTGCTGTCTTGTACTTCAAGTTCGTTCTGGCAACGACTGTCTTCTATGAAGATCTCTAGAAGATGGCTCAATTGGGCAGGGCCCAGGGGTTGATCCCTAAATCGGCACCGATGAGATGGGAGCAGGCAAAGCCACTAAAAGCAACTGCATTTAGGCCTTGGCCAGGGAAACAAGAGTCGCCGACGCAATAAAGCCCTTTGAGTCCAGTGCGGTTAAAGGGCATGGTGAGAAGGCCTGGTAAACGACTTGAGGGGATTGGCCCATAGCTACCCTGAAATCGTCCTAGGAAACGTCGATGGCTACGAGGAGTGCCCACCTCTCGGTGAACGATGGCTTGACTTAGGCCAGGCAGGATTTTTTCGAGTTTCCTGATTAGACGATCAGCATCAGCTTGCTTTTTGCTGTTGTAGGTCGCAGGGCTTAGGTCTTGCCATGCCTGCATTGAGGATGGTGTGAAGGCGTGGACGATGTGATGCCCCTCTGGCGCCAGGGATGGATCCAGGAGAGTCGGCATCGAGACGAATGCGACACCCTGTTCACTCTCCATTTCATCCCAGCTTTCTAGGAGCAGATGGTGGCAGTGGCTGTTGGCTGGAATGGCCTCGTTACGGACTCCAAGGTGAAGAGAGAGGAAGGATGGCGATGGCACATAGCGGCGTCGCCAGGTCTGCTCCGCTGCGGGTGTGTGTTCTGCATCCACCAGGGCCTGTTTGGACCCCTCACCGCTGAATGTGTCCCAGCGAGTGGCGTTGGATATCACCCTGCGGGCGTGGATGATTTCTCCATTTGCTAGCTGTACACCAACAGCACGGTTATCTTTCAGCACCACTCGTGTGACCCTTGCCTTGTAGCGGATCTCACCACCATGACGTTGCATGCCTTTGACGAGCTTTTGGGCTATCACACCAACGCCTCCTCTGGGGTAGTTGATGCCACCGGCATGGCGATCTGAAAACACCATGCCAGCATTGATCATCGGTGTGAGGTCGGCAGGCATCACTGACCAGCAGAAGCATTCAATGTCGATGAACCGCAACAGTTCTGGGTCTTTGATGTGACGCCTGGCTACATCACCCACGTTGACGGGCAACCAGCGCGCAAGACCGAGACAGGCCAGGGGGGACTTGAAAAAAACTTTGGCCAGATAAGTGGGATCCTCGATCGATAGCAGTGGCATTGCATCCAGGCAGTTGAACACTTGCCAACAGATGTCGTAAAAGTGACGGATCCCCTTCGCTTCGTGGGGGAAGCGTGCGGTGAGATCAGCAATGAACTGCTCGTATTTCCGATCAACTGCGAGCTCTAATCCTCCAGGAAGGTGGTAGGCGAGTTGGGCGGGGTCAGGCAGGGTGTCACAGTGCTCCCCCACATCGGCCAAGGCTCGGGTGAGCAGGTTGGTGTATCCCTTTTCTCCGAACCCGAAGATCATTGATGCACCTACATCAAAGGTGTAGCCCTCTCGCTGGAATGAGCCGCTACTACCACCTGGGATTGTGTAGCTCTCCAGAACAAGAACCTTGGCACCTTTGACAGCTAGCTGACTGGCGGTGACCAGGCCGCCGATGCCCGAACCGATAACCACAGCATCCCAAGGCTGTGTTGCGTCTTTTTCGATGCGGATAGGTTCCATGGCATGGTCTCAACAGCTTGACGCTAAGGGCTTGCATGCAACTCTGAACCCGTCAACTCTGACTGTGAAGTTTGCGGCAGCATTGCTGGAGAGATTAAAGAATCAGTTTGATGCTTGCCCTGCTCGAGACGATGATGAACTCCCTATCTGGACAGGGGCCTTTCTCGTGCCCCATTGTTGCTGGGCTTCCTCAAGCATCGTGAGCGCCCTATCTCGGTAGGCACCGTAGCGTGCGCGTTTAGCGTGGATTCGCTCGGCAAGTTCTGGCAGAAGGCCGAAATTTGCGGGCATCGGCTGGAACTCACCTTTGCGGCCCCTAAAGCAGTCGCTGTCACTCACAAAGTGTGTAAGGGCACCGATCATTGTTGTGGAAGGGAGCGTAATGGTGTTGAGACCCATTGCCAATCTCGCTGCATTGTTTCCAGCAAGCCAGCCTCCAGCTACTGCAGCGGTATAACCCTCTGTGCCGGTGATCTGTCCAGCAGCGAGGAGGTTGGATCGTTTGCTGAATTGCAGGGTTGGTTCAAGTAGCTGCGGGGCTTCGAGAAAGGTATTGCGGTGCATGACCCCAAAACGCACGAATTCAGCCTGGTGCAGGCCTGGAATCATTTTTAGGACTCGCTTTTGTTCGCTCCATTTGAGATTGGTCTGAAAGCCCACCAGATTCCAGAGACGACCCTCGTGATCTTCTTTGCGCAGTTGCACAACTGCATAAGCCCGCTTGGAGCGACGCACGTCTCGATCATTGAGATCGCCCCAACGGGGATCCCAGAGTCCGATTGGTTTGAGTGGGCCGTAGCGCATTGTGTCTTCGCCGCGACGAGCAAGCTCTTCGATTGGTAGGCAGCCCTCGAAAAACTTGGCAGATTCCTTATCGAACTCTTTGAGCTCGGCTTGCTCAGCATTGAGCAGTGCCTCCCGAAAGGCAAGGTATTGCCCTTTGTCCATCGGGCAATTCATGTAGTCAGCGTCACCTTTGTCGTAGCGGCTTGCCCGAAATGCCAGCGTGAGATCGATACTTTCGCCTTCGATAATTGGACTGGCGGCATCAAAGAAGTGGCATTCGCTACGGCCGGTGAAGGTGCGTAGGTTTTCTGCAAGCAATTCACTGGTCAGAGGACCCGTTGCCAGCACAGTGATTTGTCCTTCACCTGGAAGGTGTTCCTGCTCGTGGCGCTCGATCGTGATTAGTGGATGGGCAGAGAGTTCTTTGGTAAGGGATGCACTGAAGGAAGCCCTATTGACAGCTAGTGCACCACCAGCAGGTACGGCGTGGCTGTCGGCTGTGCGGATCACGATTGAGCCCAGCCGGCGCAGCTCTTCCTTGAGTAGGCCGGCAGCACGATCGCTACTCAGAGCGCCAAAGCTATTACTGCAGACCAGCTCTGCGAATTCACTGCTGTAGTGAGCTGGTGAGTGCTTGATCGGCCGCATCTCTATCAGCCTGACAGGCACGCCTGCTTGTGCTATTTGCCAAGCAGCTTCTGAGCCAGCCAGGCCGGCTCCTATGACAAGCACAGTAGGGAGGGAACTCAAGAGTTCAGGTCATTCGGCATTTGGCCTGAACTCGAGCTTAGGCAGTGGCCATTTGGGATGGCCATTGCGGATTTTTAGCCTTTGTTTTTGCTGACAAGCCCCAAGCCCTGTTGCTTTAAAGCAGCACCGCGGATGTTGATAAAGGCCCAGGTGGCGGCAAGTAAAATAGGGAGGAGAACGATGAGAATCATGAGGGGGCTGATCGCTTAGTGGATTTTGCAGAGAACCGATTCTACGGACTTACATGAGGCCAAGCATGCTTGGCCTCAGCAGCTGATCGAATTTTCATCAATCACTTTAGGTCCTTAATCTTCAGTTGATGCGGTGGCTGCATGGATACTTTGCCAAGGTGTCCTTTTTGCTCGATAGGCTGCATGATAATTTTCATGCGTGCCTGAATGGCATGCCCAAAGGGCGGGTCGCTAGCTCAGCGGTAGAGCATTCGGCTTTTAACCGACTGGTCCTGCGTTCGAATCGCAGGCGACCCACTTCAGTCAGGCCAGTTGATCTCAGGGAAAACCCTTGAAGTCACTGGCTTTTTTCTTGCCCTGAAGAGCCATCAAAGACTTCGGATGTCTTCGTTGGGAATCGGCTCATGTCGCGCATTGTGATAAGGACTTAGGCAGGGGATAGGAAGGATCAACCCTTAGCTTGAGGGCAAAGTTGTATTAAAAGGAACAATGGCGACAGCCGCTGAAAAACGTGAGGACATCAAAAGCAAGCTCCAAATTCTGCGCAAGGAATTGCGGGAGATCCATTCGAAAGTGATGGAGGAAAGCACGATGCCCGAACCCGGCGAGGTGCGTGCCTCGATGACCAAATTGGAAGAGCTGCTTGAAGTACTTGAACCCAAGTCAGCGAAGAAGTCGAAGAAGTAAAACTCATGACCTGACATTCCTGGGAGGATTTTTAAAGACCACTAGGAATTCGCCACTGTCTTCGTCATCTTCGATGACCTAGCTCCAGCTGTATGCGTCGAGAGCTACTCGTGGATTCTCGATGAGGACTGGCTTGAGTTGCGTCGCCTCTTCGAAGGTTCTTGCCACTTCTTCTTTGATTGGCTTGTCGGGGGCAATGGCTATTTCAACGTCATAGTCCTGGGAGTTGAGTCATTTGATTTTTTTCGATCATCCTTGACTCGTTTGTTGATCCAGTTCTCGGCTCTTGTTCAGATCCACTCTGGTCTTTAGCTCCCCCAGCTTGAGTGCCATATCCCAAGCCCAAACCTTTAATAGGTTTAAATACCTGGCTTAAGCGGCTTCGGAATACTAAGGCAACGGGATAAACCCCTTTGGCTGAGGGGGGAGGGGAGCGCATTCGTGGAAATGGACGTGTAATTTTTTTAATACTGTTTAGTTCTAGCAGCGCATCTCAGGGTTTTCATCCGGCTTTTTAAACCGGCTGGCCCTGCGTTCGAATCGCAGACGACCCATCTCAATCACAACAAGGGGCTAGGGCCAAAAAGCTTTGGCCCTTTTGAGTTTGAACACTGTGATGGTGGTTTTGTTGAGCTTGTTGTGGTCAGCTTGCAAAATTCGTGCGTGCCTTGTCACTCCTGAGCGACTTTCTTGAAGACAACTAGGAATTCGTCACTATCTTCGTCATCTTCGACGACCCAGCTCCAGCTTGATGCGTCGATTGCTACGAGTGGATTTTCGATGAGGACTGGCTTGAGTTGCGTCGCCTCTTCGAAGGTTCTTGCCACTTCTTCTTTGATTGGCTTGTCGGGGTCAATGGCTATTTCAACGTCATAGCCCAGGGAATAGCTTCTTTCCCCTTTTACCGACCCATGGTGTAGCTCGTTTTTCAATCCAGTTCTCGGTTCTGGTGGACAAATGCACTCTGTTGCGTATTTGTGCTCATGAGTGTGAGACGACACACTTTCCGACAAAGTGCTGGCTTGTTATCGAAAAAGAGTTTCTCGATGTCTACAGCGAGTGAGAAACGTGAAGAGGTCAAGGCCAAGCTTCAGGGCCTCCGCAAGGCCTTGCGGGTCATGCATGCAGGGGTGCTTGAAGAAACAGTGCTCCCTGAGCCTGGTGATGTTCGAGCTGCTATGGCCCAGTTGGAAGCTCTACTCGAACTGTTAGAAAGCAAGTCGGCTAGAAAATCGAAGTCGAAAGAGTCAGCCAAATGACTTAGAGCTGTTTTTTTGTCAATCCTCACTGTTGTAGGCATGAGCTATTCGGAACTGTGCTCAGCTGTGAGTCTGGATCCAATTCGATGCGGATTTTGCCAATCCATGCAAGATCAATTGCTGTGTATAGTTGAAAATAATTTTAAGGCGGAGTGGTAGAAGAATGATGCGCTTGATTTCTAGAGATCTGAAGTCTTCGTAGTAATGCCTCAAAGGTTTACGAATTCCCCTAACAGTAAATGACTTTCCCATGGGGTTTTTGGTGTTCTAATCAGGCTCAAAGAGCAAAGCTTCTGAAGCTAATAATTTGCCTTGAGATGGGGGCTTCAAAAGATCTATCAAAGGGGAGACCTTGCATTCTTCTTGTTCAACCGATCATGTGAGCAAGATCACTAAGATCAGTGAGAGGCCTCAAGGCTTCTTCTACTTAATGAAATCAGGCTGGTAGACAACGGGCATAGAGCCCTCACGCTATCCAAAAGATGAAATCACAGCTCGCCGTCACATGTCTTTTAGTTGCAATGGGAATATGCATTCAGGACCAATATCCCCAACAGATGAACGCTAAAGCAGAGTCGCGCAGAGTTCTTTGTTCAAAGCAAATTGGCATCCCATTTGGAACCGACAACATGACCGACCTTCAGTGGGAAAAATTCGGACAATGCATTCGTGAATCTTTGTCCTGAGAGTTGCATGAACTGTGCTCTTGTACCGCAAAGGAGTAGGGCTGATCCTTTGCCTAATTGCGGTTTGGTCTGTTGAGGAGGCTTCGCTTACGATGAGGGAAGTCTGAGGAGCCCGCTCAGATTGATCTCATCAGCATCGTGTTTGGGTAGTTTCAAGAGGGTGCGGATATAGTCCCGTGATCCATTGCTAGGCCGTAAGAGAGTCTCGGTGCTTACGAGCCCATCTTTTTGTTGAGACTTGGTTGCAACTTAGTGGATTTGTGGCGAGATTTGTGTAGTGGTGCACACCTGATTAAAGTAATGGCTGTTCGCTCGCTTACTACAGTTACCCTTAATCGAGTCAAGGAAATCATTGATCGCTTAGCCACTGGGGAAGCAGTAAGTCTGGAGGAGAGGATCAAATTGCAGAAGTATGCAATTCACATTCCGTTTATTGCTGTGATGTTGAGCAAAGCCATTCGAAATCGATCGGAGCTGAAATGAAATGCATTTATTGAACGAAGCGGGTGCTCCAAGCACCCTTACGATTGCCGCAGTGGTGCTTGCTATCCTTACTTCAAGTTGGTTGTTTGGCGCATTGATAACCCTCCTCACCAAAGGTAATAAATAACCTTACTTGGTAAAAAAAATTGAGTGTAGAGAATAAATGAGCCATACACTTTTTCTATTCCTTGCTTCGTGAAAGACCCTGATTGGAATAGTGACTAATATTGGTTTTCTAATCATGTTTATTGAATTGATTTTTTTTATAAGAAGCATCCAAGCAAAGGAACTGAATGAATCCCTTTGGCTTTTCCCTTGCTATCCAAGAGATTTACCCCTTCATAACTATGCAGACAACTTCGTAATTTGAGTCTCCTTACTAGTAAGTCATTTTGGCAGGGTTAATGTTAGATCGATCTTTGCTGATGAGCTGGAACTGTCCATTTCAGAATCTGAAGGGGTTTTCCTTGATGAGCTGAAACCTGATGAATTTTTTTACCCTTATTTAGCTAAAGATCCACCATGAACTAAGTGAGGCTTACTCATTAGCTTGGCTGTTTTCAACAGATTATTGAAGTGCCACAAGTGGATTTTCTCGGAATCAGATCAGATGCTTCTTTATAGCGTTGTTAAGACACGCATAGAAAGTGACTGATGACAAAA
Organism: Prochlorococcus sp. MIT 1303; assembly: GCF_001631965.1. Lineage (NCBI taxonomy): Bacteria > Bacillati > Cyanobacteriota > Cyanophyceae > Synechococcales > Prochlorococcaceae > Prochlorococcus > Prochlorococcus sp. MIT 1303. Next base: position 1,492 of record NZ_LVHK01000041.1, on the reverse strand, counting down.
GCTGATTCTCAAACGGTTGGGGAATCGATTTCCAGCGAGTGTTTGGCACCTCTGGAAATGGTTGAACTGAATCTCGAGCAAAATACGCACTTTATTTTCTTGACCTGCAAGGCCTAATCCCACATGACTTGATCTTGCCTGAACCATGGCAGGCCTTCTGAGTGGATTGTGAGATGTGTGCCCCTTAGCAAGACCCTCCTCTAATTGTCAGCAGATTGTGCCAGTAAATTGATTGACAGTAAGTAATTATGCCTAAAAATCACTTTTTTTTAGCATAAACACCTAGGTAATTAGCACTATTTTCCTGCTCAAGTGGAGTGTTGTTACAGGTTCTAGGTGAATCCCTTAGTAAAGGTTCATAATGCTGCTGGCGTTTCTCTTGCTCCGTTCTCGTGCAAACTTATGGAAATCCTAACCCCACCTATGGGTGGTGGGCAGGAAATGCTGGAACTACAAATCGATCAGGAAAATTCCTGGCAGCGCATATTGCCCACACGGGTTTGATGGCCTTCTGGGCAGGATCGTTCACCTTATTTGAACTTTCCCGTTATGACCCCTCAGTCCCCATGGGGCATCAGCCTCTGGTTGCCCTCCCTCATCTGGCAACTCTCGGAATAGGCGTCGGTGATGGTGGTGTCATAACTGATACTTACCCAATTGTTGTGACGGCAGTCCTGCACCTGGTCCTATCCATGGTTTATGCAGCTGGCGGACTTATGCACTCCCTTCTATTCAATGGAGACATTGGCGAAATGGGAGTTAAGTGGGCTAGAAAGTTTGACTTTAAGTGGGATGATCCAGACAAGTTGACCTTTATTCTTGGTCATCACCTATTCCTATTAGGACTTGGCAACGTTCAATTTGTTGAATGGGCTAAGTATTACGGCTTGTATGACAATGCAGAAGGGGTAGTACGAACTGTAGTACCAAACCTGAACATTGGCATGGTATGGAATGCTCAGTTTAATTTCCTAGCTATTAATAGCCTGGAAGATGTAATGGGCGGCCATGCCTTCCTCGCATTGTTTATGATGTCTGGTGGCCTTTGGCACATTGTTACCAAGCAAGCTGGTGAATACACCACGTTTAAAGGCAAAGGAATCCTTAGTGCTGAAGCTCAGCTCTCATGGGCCCTTGCAGGTGTAGGTTGGATGGCTTTAGTTGCTGCCTTCTGGTGTGCTTCTAACACAACCATTTATCCAGATACATTCTTCGGTGAAGTTCTAGATCTCAAATTCAGTATCTCCCCTTATTGGGTTGACACTGCAAATCTTCCTGAAGGAACCTACACATCACGTGCTTGGTTGACCAACATCCACTACTACTTGGGCTTCTTCTATATCCAAGGTCATCTGTGGCATGCCCTCAGAGCTCTCGGATTTGATTTCAAGAGAGTTTCCAATGCTATCGGCAATGCCGACAGCGCAACAATTACTCTGAACTGATTGGTTCTCCAGTAATTAAATTAAGCCCTGCACTCATGTGCAGGGCT